>JAUNJC010000164.1 GCA_030523195.1 Oscillospiraceae bacterium | reverse complement strand
ATGCAAATATTATAACAATAAAAAATATTGTTAAAAATCTATTTTGGTAGACTGAAAGAAGCGTTTTAATATGATGTCGCATCAAAATAAGAGAGAGCAAAAAAGGTGCCATAATACTCATTCCAATATCTACAATCGTTGCCATTGCAACATCAACATGACTAATATGAGATTCAGTTGCCAATTGATTACGTGCTACATATTGAAATACATTTCCTGGAATATATTTCATTAAATTTGCTTTTGTATAGATGGGAAGAGCCTGCTTTCCAGAAATTTTCTTACCAGAAAAAATCCGTACTAGATGAAGCCATGGAAAGGTCATATAGCAAAAAATCAGTGTTTGCAATAGAATACTGACAAGTAAAATACAGATTGACTTTGGGTTAGCAAACGCATGATAATCCATATCCATCGTAATCATTTTCCAAACAACGAAAAGTAAAGCGACGATTGTAACAATTGTGCCAATCTGCTTCAAATGTTTTTTCAAAAATTGCATATTGTCTTCCTTTTTTGTAATGATTATTCTATCTCACAAATAGATAGTTCACTTGCACATTGTAATTCTGGATATTCCCATTGACGAAGTACCTCATATGCTGCAATCGCAACGGAATTAGAAAGATTAAGACTACGCAATGTATGTCGCATGGGAATGCGAACACATTGTGATGCATGAGCATGCAAAAGAGATTCTGGTAAGCCTTTATCTTCTCTTCCAAAAATTAAATAAATACAATCTTGTATCGTATAATCTGCATCACTGTGGATTTGTTTTCCTTTCGTGGTAAAAAAGTAAAATTGTTCTTGTTCATTCACATGCTTTTGAAAAAAATCGCTCCAATTGTCATAGTACGTAATATCCAACTGATTCCAATAATCCAATCCAGCACGTTTCAAGTGCTTATCTGTAACAGTGAACCCCATTGGCTGTATTAGATGCAAAGCTACACCCGTGACAGCACAAGTTCTTGCAATATTACCAGTATTCTGCGGTATCTGTGGTTCTACTAACACAATATGCAATCGCTTCATAGAAATTCATCATCCTTTCTTTTTGTGAAAAGGACTGCCTCCTATCTGGCATAATTGCTAGTAACTGTGGCATACTATTCCCAGTCCAGCAAGAAAGGAGGCAGCATTTTATCATGAAAGTCAAATCCATTGTACGTGGTATTACAGTTGGCGCAGCTGTTGGAACAGCTTGCTATATGCTTTCTAAGGCAACTTCCCGTCAGAAGCATGATATCCGTAAGAATACCACCAAAGCCATTAAAGCAGCAGGCTGCGTATTGGATGACCTCACTTCATTGATTCTGTGAAAGGTTTTCCGGATGGTTCCTTCGATAAGCAAGATAACTTTCTAAAATAATTGTCGCTGCGACTGTATCTACGACAGCTTTTCTCTTTTTTCCTCTGGTGTTGGTTTGGTTTAAATAGTTATGTGCACTGACAGTGGTGCTTCGTTCATCCCAAAGAATCGTTTCCAGTCTGGTTTTTTCCCGTAGGCAGTCGGCGAACTGCTGGCAGCGTTCTGCTCGTTCGCCGATTGTACCATTCATATTTTTCGGATAACCAACTACAATACATTTAGCCTTTTTCTCCATAGCAACGGCTGCAACTTTTTCCACACAGGCATTAAAACTTGTTTCTGATACTGTTCCAAGCGGAGAAGCAAGCAGTTCATAATAATCACAAACAGCAAGTCCTGTTCTAGCTTCTCCAAAATCTACTCCTAAAATAATCATTCGGCTTTCTCCTATTTTACCATGGTTTCACTGCACCGATGATTTTTTTCACATCTGTAATATGTTGTTCTTCCAGTAATGCTTGTAGTTCTTCAATAATTCGAATTGGTGCATAAGGATCTGTAAAAATAGCAGCTCCTACCTGTACCGCACTAGCACCAGCAAGCATCATTTCCATTGCAGCAGCACCACTATCTACACCGCCCATTCCAATGACTGGAATGGAAATGGAATTTGACACTTGCCATACCATGCGTACTGCAATTGGAAAAACAGCTGGACCAGACATACCACCAACATTATTTTTTAAAATTGGGCGTTTCGTTTTAATATCAATTCTCATACCCAGTAAAGTGTTAATCAAAGAAACTGCATCGGCACCCGCTGCCTCTACCGCTTTTGCAATCTCTGTAATATCTGTTACATTCGGAGAAAGCTTTACAATCAACGGTTTTTTTGTTGCCTTTCGTACAGCAGCTGTAATCCGCTCAGCAGAATCGCAGTGCACACCAAATGCTGCGCCACCTTTTTTTACATTGGGACATGAAATATTTAATTCTATCATATGCACATCGGTTGCATCTAGCCGTTCTGCAATGGTAACACATTCTTCAACTGTTGACCCAGCAATATTAGCAAGAATAACAGTATCCTTTGTCAGAAGATATGGTAATTCCCGTTCGATAAAAGCATCAATTCCAGGATTTTGTAACCCTACAGAATTCAACATACCAGAAGGTGTTTCTGCGATACGTGGAGATGGATTTCCAGAACGTGGTGCAATAGTAGTTCCTTTTGTAGCAATCCCACCTAATTTAGAAAGTGGAAACAAAACTTCATATTCATGTCCATATCCAAATACACCAGAAGCTGGAATAATTGGATTTTTAAACGGAATGCCAGCAATATGAACAGATAAGTTTGTCATGCCCATACAACCTCCTTTGCAGAAAAGACTGGTCCATCTTTGCAAACATGTGCAGAAATAGATTTACCTTCCCGTTCTAGTTGACATGCACAGACCAAACATGCTCCAATTCCACATCCCATGCGTTCCTCTAAAGAAATTTCACAGAAAATATCTTTTTCATTTGCAATAGCAGCAATAACACGAAGCATTGGTTTTGGTCCGCATGCATAAATTGCATCAACAACCTGCGTATTTAAGCGTTCCCACAAAGGTTCTGTCACTAGTCCATACCGTCCAGCCGTTCCATTATCAGTGCAAAGAATCATTTCTGCTTCAGTTGCCTGAAAGGCATCCTGCAAAATCACAAATTCTGCACTACGGAATCCACTAATCATAGTAGCACGTTTTTGATAATATTGTGCTAATGGCAGCATAGGTGGATTACCAATACCACCACCCAATAAAACAACATGTTGTGCATTTGGGAGCAGGGTAAATCCGTGTCCCAGTGGACCAAGTACATCCATACAGTCTCCAACATTACAATTTGCCAGCATTTCTGTACCACTACCCTTTAGTTCAAATACAATGCAAATTGTCCCTTTTTCTGGATGAATTTCACAAAGAGAAATAGGTCGCCGAAGAGTATGTCCTATTGGCAAAATATGCACAAATTGTCCTGGTTGTGCTACAGTAGCAATTTCAGGACAAAAAATTACATACCGTACTATATTTTTTGCAAGCAGATTTTTTTCTAAAATGGGATATTTTCCCTGATGGTATTGCATCTTATTTACGCCTCCTTTTTTGAAATGCGGATAGGTATATGATATCCCCATCCGCATTTTCCTATCGTCTTCCTATTTTATATAAAACATTAAATTTTTGTAATATCAATCAATTCCACATCATCAATACTGCGTCCAGATTCTAAAATTTTAGAAAGTGCAGAGGCAGTATCAATGGCAGTCAGACAACAGATAGAACGTTCTACTGACTTTCGACGCATTTTTACACTATCTCTTGCTGGCATTCTGCCTTTCTCAGAAGTGGAAATCATATAGTGAATCTTTCCACTTTCCAAAAGTGTGATAGTGTTTGGTTCCCCTTCGGAAATTTTTCGCACTAAATTGGTTGCAATCATATTATGATTCAAAACATTTGCAGTTCCACTTGTTCCATACAATTCAAATC
>JAUNJC010000163.1 GCA_030523195.1 Oscillospiraceae bacterium | reverse complement strand
CTATTTGATTTCTTATGCGGGGTAAATGCCAATAATGCTTAAGTTGTTGGCATTGACGCCCTGAAACGCTTTCCCTGATACTCCGGCTGGCATTGTTGGGAAACCGATTCTGTCAGAAGCCCGGTGAAGTCGGCTGAGAGATACCGTAATCTGTGCAAACAGAGCGAAAGCTGTCCGGAGGCGGATGGTGTATCCTATAAGCCGGGGGTCTATAAAACGCATATGGTGAGAATGATAGAAATATCTGACGAACCTGCGAATGTACGGGTCTAAACGAATGAACTGTAGAAATGCAGTGTTTCTTCAATGAAACGACAGTGAGGTAAAGTAGAACTCTCCTTTACAAAATACCTTACAGTGTTACAGGCACTGTCAAGCTGTCAGGCTCATAGCAGGCACCTAAGTGTGTATATGCACAGATAAGATTATCGGAACGCAGCAGCCTACGGTACACAATTTTGTGGTACAGACGAAGAACAATAAGCTGTTTTAACTGTGGGCAAAGCAGTGGCATTACTGATGATGTTCCCTGTAATGGGGAACGGAGGGACAGCCACGAGTCAGCATTACAAAATTAGTTATAGGCACGAAAATTCATAGCTTCGAGTATGATTAGGATTTTATCCGAGAAAAACAGTCCGAAAGGAGTGTTGCCTATGACAAAGCAAAAGAAACTGCGACATCTTGAATATTACGACCTGCAAAACTGTTTTGACAAATTGTATGCCAAAAGCAAGCAAGGTGAGCTTTTCACCAATCTCATGGAACTCATTTCCAGTGAGGAAAATATCAGACTTGCATACAGAAATATCAAGCGGAATGCAGGAAGTACAACCAGCGGAACAGACAATTATACAATTAAAGACATTGAAAGACTATCCGCTGAAGAATTAATCCAAATAATTCAAAGAAAATTCAGATTCTACCAGCCGAAGCCCGTGCGCAGAAAAGAAATTGAAAAGCCGGGCGGAGGTATCAGACCTTTGGGTATCCCAACAATTATAGACCGTCTTGTTCAGCAGTGCATTTTACAGGTTTTAGAGCCGATATGTGAAGCTAAATTCCATGAACGGAATAACGGATTCAGACCAAACAGGTCAGCAGAACACGCTCTTGCCCAATGATACAAAATGATACAGATTCAAAATCTTCATTTTGTGGTAGATATTGACATTAAAGGATTTTTCGACAATGTAGATCATGCAAAGCTGATACGGCAGATTTGGGCAATGGGAATCAGAGATAAAAAGCTGATATGCGTAATTAAGCAAATGCTGAAAGCATCCATTGTTATGCCAGACGGAACAAAAACCTATCCAACGAAAGGAACACCACAGGGCGGTATATTATCCCCTTTACTTGCAAATATCGTTCTGAATGAACTGGACTGGTGGATAAGCAGTCAATGGGAAACCATGCCGACACATACAAAGTATAAACCCCGATGTAACAAGAGCGGCAATCCTTGCAGAAGCGTAGAGTGCAATGTTTTGCGGAAAAGTAATCTCAAAGAGATGTATATTGTCCGTTACGCAGATGATTTCAAAATCTTCTGCCGAAAAAGAAGCGACGCAGACAAAATCTTTATCGCTGTTCAGAAATGGCTGAAAGAAAGGCTGAATCTGGACATCAGCAAGGAAAAATCAAAGGTTGTAAATCTGAAAAAGGGTTATTCTGAATTTTTGGGATTCAAGCTGAAAGTTGTCAGAAAAGCAGATAAGTATGTTGTAAAATCGCATATGACAGACAAGGCTGTCAAGAAAGTAACGGAAAAGCTGAAAAAGCAAATCAGCGAAATCAGACACAGCAAAGACAAAACAGACAGAATCATAAAAGTGCGGTTTTACAATTCAATGGTTTTCGGAATACACAATTATTATCGCTATGCAACTCACATCAGTTATGATTGCAGTGTCATTTATCACCACATAAGACATTATCTCCGAAGCCAACTTAGACGGCTTATTCAGAACAGAGGTACAATTCGTCAGAAATTCGCTGCACAGAATTACGGTAAGAGCAAGGCGATTATTTATATCAACAAAGAAGCTCTTATTCCTGTCAGCTACATCCAGACGAAGCGACCAATGTACAAAATGAGTAAAGATATGCAAATACACCTCAGAGGGCAGAGAAGCAATTCATAAAAGCCTGAAATTCGATGAAAGTGTAATCACCGTAATGCATCTGTTGGCAAAATCATATCTGCCTGGCAGGAGTATAGAATACATGGACAACAGAGTTTCACTCTACACTGCCCAATATGGAAAATGTGCTGTCACAGGCAAGGTGCTGTGGATTGATGAGATCCACTGCCACCATAAAAAGCCTGTATCACAGGGTGGCACAGATGAATACAAAAATCTGGTCATAGTTCATGAAGATGTTCACAGATTGATTCATGCCACAAAAACCGAGACAATCACTGCATATCTCAACAAGCTGAATCTCAGTCAATCACAGATTGACAAACTCAACAAATTGCGTATATTGGCAGGAAATCCTGCAATTTAAGTTTCTAAAGCTTTGAAATAAATGCCAATCGAATGAATTTGTAATGCTGATGGAGCGCCGTGTGAGTTCGAAAGTCTCATGCACGGTGCGAAGTGGGGGAAAATCCAGAGATCACATCAAAGGATTACCTATCACTATATAAAAACAAGATTCGTCATGTATTCTATCGCTGTTCTGTTTCCCGTCCGGCTACGGAATCCAGCACAACCGAGGACAGCAAGGAAGTCAAGACGGAAAAGCTGTCTCTGACTGCAACTGCACTGGACAATGGTCTGGTAAAAGCAAAGAGCTGCGAACAGACTGACAAGACCGTTTATGACAACTGGTACAAGGCTGTGTACATGCCGGATTTGACGACTACGACAACGGAAACGACTGCATAAGGAATAGGAGGAACGCTTTATGGGAATCAAGAAAAATATTCTGGTAGACGGAAAAGAAGTACCATTCAAGGCGAGTGCAGCGGTGCCTCGCCTTTATCGTTTGAAATTTGGTAGGGATATTTATCGGGATTTTGCGTCACTTGAAGATTCTGTAAGACAAGATGCGGAAAAACACGCGAATGAGGAAGAGAAACAATCTACTCTTGATATTGAATCTCTGGAAATGTTTGAGAACATTGCCTATATCATGGCACGGCATGCGGATCCGGAAAATGTACCGAACGAACCAGATGAATGGTTAGAACAATTTAATATGCTTTCTATCTATGAGGTTCTGCCACAGTTAGTCGAATTATGGGGGCTGAACATGCAAACAAAGGTACAGGCTAAAAAAAACATCGCCCAATTGACCGGGAAATGACGACACCCTTATTTCTTCTGCGTTGTGTGCAGCTTGGGCTTTCTCTGCCCGATTTGGAGCTGCTGACAATCGGAATGGTAAACGATATGTTCACGGAACGAGAAAACGATGACTTGAAATATGCCTACAAGGCAACACAAGCGGATTTTGACAAGTTCTAAACAGAAAAAGACCCGTCAGGTATTTGACGGGTCTTTTGATTAGGAATGGTGTGCAGCTGTATCATATTTGGTTAGGAGATATAAACAGTACTGATTCATGCTGATGCCTTCCTGCTTTGCGTGAATCGCTAACTGTTGATGCAATGACTTCGGAATCCGGAGCTTGAATTGACCGGAATAATCCTCCGGACGGCTTGGCTCAGGGATGGTCAGGTGTTCTTCCATCGCTGCCTCCATCCATGCTTTTTTTGCATCTTCCGCATTGCGGATGGCTTCTTCCATTGTTTCTGCACAAGTCAGGCAACCGGGCAGCTCCGGAAACGAAACCACATATCCACCCTCTTCTGTATCAGGCAGAATCTCCATTTTATAGGGCAGACAC
>JAUNJC010000021.1 GCA_030523195.1 Oscillospiraceae bacterium | reverse complement strand
TGCCAGAAGTTTTCGCAATTTCCAGATTCTCCAAATGCTTTTCCTTTGA
Organism: Oscillospiraceae bacterium; assembly: GCA_030523195.1. Taxonomy (GTDB): domain Bacteria; phylum Bacillota; class Clostridia; order Oscillospirales; family Ruminococcaceae; genus Ruminococcus_C. Next base: position 22,161 of record JAUNJC010000021.1, on the reverse strand, counting down.
AATTCGCTTTTCTTTCACTAACTGCATGGATAATGCAGAAAATTTGTCCAGTTCCATATGTTTTACAATGGTTCGGAAAGAAAGGGGAATTTCTGCTTTGTTTAACAGTAAAATCAAACGTTGTAAATAACGTTCTGCATTCACCTTGTAATGTTCCTCTGACCAATCTGTCATGTTTATCATCATATCTTTTGCAACGGTCGGAGAAGTATTGCAAAATGGATTATAGGTATCGGATAAAGACGGATTTGTTAAATCAATGCGATAAATTTTCTTATGATAGTGTTTGTTTAATTGCGTTAAAACGTCTAAAATACTGCCTGTTCCAGTATCGCCCTTGCCATCCACAATCAACATAGGGAAGTTTTTTTCCATGCAGTTCTGCATATAATTGCTGAGTGCAACGGTTTTTCCACTTCCGGTCGTTCCACAAATAAAAATATGTTTGGCATTATCTGGGGAAAACACTGGATTTCTTCCGTTGTAGCCTAATAACGTAGCATTGGATTCATTCAAATTTTTTTGTTTCATTTTGTGCTTCACCCTCTTAAAATCACGGCGAAAATTGAACAGTTTTCGCATAAAAACGGTTTGTCTGCATTCGTAAAGGATAATGCAAGCCGGAACGACAAAAATCAGGATTTTCAGAATCAACTGATATTTTTGAAATCCGTTCAAATATATGAAAAAGCATTGTCTGTCACCTCCTGTCAAATTGGAATGCTACAGTATATTCCATAAAACAGGCTTTCATGAGAAGATACAAGCTTGATACATAAAAATAGTTTTGTTATTTCAGTTTTTTCATATAGTCCGTTATTTTCTGTAAAGAATATAATTGTATATTCGTATAATATCGCTGGCTGTTTGTTAATGTCTGCAAAATTGCCGGCTGAGAATCCGGCACAATCCAAATTTGTGTGTCATACTCCATAAAGTTGTCTTTGATGATATTCATAAGACGATTTTTCGCTTTCTTGGTCAGTTCCACTTCTACACAATGTTTCAATTCGTCTTTTGTAAAAATAAAATCCGGTCTGTGCTTGCGGATACCAAATCCATCTAATTGGTGTAGTTGCTTTTCTGTTGTAATATTCTGCAAGGACAAATTTTCTTTCTGCATGAAATAAATGGCAGTCTCTAAAACGGTTCTGTCATGGACAATCTGTTCTATCTTAATTCTTTCCGGACGTGTTCCGGCTTGTATCAAGGATTTTCCTTTTGCTGTTAGAAAATAAAGATAGGGTACACCATATAAAAATTTCTTTCGTTCTATGTATCCTGCATCAATTAGAATCTTTAATCTTCTGTCTGTTGCTCTCTGTCCGGAAAAGCCTGCTAAAAATCGAATGTGCTTACTTCCACATGCTCTCCAACGGTCAACTTCTCTTAAAATTAACTCGTCTCTCTCGGTCACTCTCATCTGTTCCACCCCTCTAAAAATATATAAAATATAATAAAATAAAAAATAAGAATAGAAATAAAAATAAATAGCAATACTCGCTCTGCTTACGCTATATTTCAAATATCATGTATGATATGTATTACATGTTGTTTGTGTGGGGTCTCGTATGAAATAGGAGACCCCACACAAACGGCTGGAATTGAAATATGGCGTACTTGCAGAGCTTTTCTGCGGTTTCCTGTCTATTTTTATTTCTATTCGCTGTCTTTTGTGATTAGAACAGGTTTGTCATGGGTTAGTGGAACAGGGAAAAATGATTTTGAATAGTAATATTTAGAAAAAATTATGAATAAAAGACAAGCAATTTTACATATCTTTCAAAAGAGATAGGAGGGATTGCATTGTCAAGAAAGCAGATTATAAATGGTACGAATAAATTTCAAAGCAAAGAAGAAAAGGAACGTTCACAAAATTATACTAAAAAGTGGATAACTATCATCAATCAAAGTGAAACAAAAAGGTTTACAGAAAATGTAAATAACCCTCTTTACAAATCGGTACAAATGTAGTACGATAAGTACATATAAAACCGATTTGTTTTTATCAAATCTGAAAAGAGGAGATGAAGCAATGAAGGTAGCAATTTATTGCCGTCTTTCGGAGGAAGATAAAAATAAGCTTTCAAAAGAAGACGATAGCGAAAGCATCCAAAATCAGAAATCCATGCTGATTGCGTATGCTGTACAAAAGGAGTGGGAAGTTTACAACATTTACAGTGATGATGATTATACAGGTTCTGACAGAAACAGACCTGCATTTAATCAGCTTCTGAAGGATGCTGAAAGTCATAAGTTCGATATTGTACTATGCAAAACACAGTCGAGATTTACAAGAGAATTGGAAATTGTTGAAAAGTACATACACGGATTATTTCCAATATGGAATATTCGTTTTGTCAGTATTGTAGACAATGCCGACACAGAAAATAAGGGGAACAAAAAAGCCCGTCAGATAAACGGACTGATTAATGAATGGTACTTGGAAGATATGTCGGACAACATTAAAAGTGTTTTGACCAATAAAAGGCGTAACGGTGTGCATATTGGGGCTTTTGCATTATATGGATATCAGAAAGACCCAAAACAAAAGGGGCATCTGATTATTGATGAAGAGGCGGCACAAGTTGTGCGAGAGGTTTTTACTTTATTCGCACAAGGGATGGGAAAAAGTGCAATTGCAAGATACTTAAATGAAAAAGGGATACCAAACCCAACAGAGTATAAGCGTTTACATGGACTGCGATACAAACAGCCCATTACAAAGCAAAGCACATTGTGGAGATATTTTTCTGTTGCAGATATGCTTGTAAATGAAATTTATATCGGAAATATGGTTCAAGGAAAATATGGAAGTGTTTCTTATAAAAGTAAGAAAAACAAACCGATTCCAAAAGAACAATGGATTAGGGTTGAGAAAACGCACGAACCAATTATTGATATAGATTTATGGAATACCGTTCAGCAGATGATTCAGCAAAAAGCAAAGCCATTTTCTAATGGTGAGATTGGAATTTTTGCGAAAAAAGTCAGATGTATGCATTGTGGTTATGTCATGCGTTCTACAAAGTCGCATGATAGACGTTATCTGAAATGTGCCACGAAAAATGCCTGTAAAGATGCTTGTATTGGTTCATTCATTTCTGTTTCTGTTTTGGAAGAATACGTACTATCAGAATTGAAAAAAATGACAGAAAAATACCTTGATATGGACGAACTGGAAAAGAATGTGGTTTTTCACCAGAAACTTGACGAAAAAAAGCAAGTTCTTGAAACGCAGCGAAAAGATTATCAGGCTAAAATGAGAAACTGTTCAAACGGTATAAAAACATTATACCTTGACAAAGTTAAGGGAATCATAACAGAAGATGATTTTATTCAGTTGTCTGCTGACTTGCACAAGGATAAAAGCACATATGAAAACTTAATCCATGAACTGTCCTTGCAGATAGCAGAAATCGAGCAAAAACAGACAACCACGGCAAGCAATAGAGAACAGCTTGAAGAATATCTGTCTTTGGAACATCTTACCCACGATATTGTAAATCAGTTAATCGACTGTATCACAGTAGGAAAGCGTGACTCTGAAACAAAGGAAATACCCATCGAAATCAACTGGAAATTTTAGTTTTTCGTTGCTTATGGCAGATTGTCGCAGAACAAAAAGCACGATCAACCTATGAAAATATCCTGCGTTTGTGCGATGATCCAGATGTGCGAGATCCGATTCAATTCCTGCGGCAGCGGGAGATTGTTCACTTCCAGCGATTTGGAGAGGCAATGCGGCAAGTACAGGATGAGTTGAACAGCAAGAACTTCTATTGCTGCAACCCAGCATTTGATCAGGGTTGTGGAAAGCAAAAGAAGAAATAAGCCAAAAGATAGTTTATTATATTAAAAATCCACTGCCGGTAAATCATCTTATCGACAGTGGATTTTTTAACTATAAAATTTTGCACTTAATAAAATAAAAACATCAATAAATCCCAGAACATATGCAGCCCAATCGGAAGGAGCAGGCTTTTTGTCTTGAGGAAGGCAAGGCTGAAGATTACACTCAAAACCAGAATGCAGACAAATCCAAAGCTGGTAAAGCTGCTGATAAAAATGCCATCCATAATCCATGTTGGAAAGTGAATCATTAGAAATAGAACAGCATTGCTGCCAATTGTTAGCCACTTGTGCTGGTCAGAGTAGGTTACATTCAACAGCCATCCACGAAAGACCATTTCCTCTGTGATACCAACGAAAAGAACGATAATGATGTCACCCAGACCGAAGTCAGATTGGATTTGCAGTGTACCATGCTGCCTGTATGCACCAATGATAAGATAGATGGCAAACAATGCGAATGCCCACAGCCACGGCAGACAGCTGCGGTTGAAACGAAATAATGCTTGCGGTTTTACCACAGCATCCGCTTCAAATTTTTTCAGCAGGCAAAATGCTGGCAGCGTCCATATAAGATTTTTAATGACACCTGATTTGAGCAGTTGATTTTGCCATTCAATTGGGATTGTTCGATCTAACCATCCCTCAACAAAAAAGTGGAATAAACTCCATACTGCAAAAAAGAGAATACAATAGGGAATCCATATTTTTTTAGATAGTTTTTGATCTGTTTGCATTTATTCCTCCCATTCTGTAAAAATATTATTTTTGCTGCTGCTTGAGCAAATCTCGGATTTCTGTCAGCAAAGCAATATCGGGAGCGACCTTTGCTGGTTCTTCCTTCTTTTCTTCCTCTTTCTTTCGGAAATTCCGCATGGTATTGAATGCTTTTACAATCAGGAAGACGCAGAATGCCGTAATTAGGAAAGTAATCACAGCAGATAAAAATGCACCGATATTGATGTATGGATGGTTGCCCCATGGAATATGGAAGCCCAAGTCCTGAAAGTTGATGCCGGCGATCACTGCACCAACCAATGGCATTAAGATATTGTCAACCAGTGCATTGACAATTGCTGTAAACGCACTGCCGACAACGACACCGACTGCCATATCCAGTACATTGCCTTTTGCAATAAATTCTTTGAACTCCCCGAAGAAACGGGAAACAAAGTTCTTTTTTTTCTGTGGTTGTTTCTGTAGCCATGTTTAACTTCCTTCCCATTCTGTTGCAGTGCTGTCAAAATGACGGAAAACAACAAACAGAATGTCATATTTTTTATGATTATAGCACATTTTCTGCACACTGTCAATTGTATTTTGTGAAATTTCATTTAGTAAAAAAGCTGGATAGAAAGAGCGAGCAAATCAACCATCTGAATGGATCTGTCTTATGAATTTTTGCCGCAAAATTGTCACGGAAATCAATTTTTAAATGATGGTTTCCATTCTAACGCCACAGGTGACTGCGGTCACAGGCAGGGAGAGAAGCGAATCTGCCGAACGATTCGGACAAGTTTTCCAAAAAAATCCGAAAATTGATTTCCGTGCAAAATTGTAGAATGTACTTGCATCTTTCTGCTTTTTTCGGTATAATAGAGAAAAGAAACTGTGTTGGAAAGAGGAGAGAACGATGAAAGACGGTTTTTTTCGGATTGCCTGTGCAACGCCGCCATTACGTGTGGCAGATTGTGTGTATAACGCAGCACAAGTGATTCAAATGACAAAAGAAGCAGATGCACAAGCTGTTAAGTTGGTAGTATTTCCGGAACTTTGCCTAACTGGATATACTTGCGGCGACTTGTTTTTACAGCAAATTTTATTAGATGGTGCGTTGCAGGCACTGCGAACCATTCTACAGGAAACCGCTGATCTTTCCTGCATTTGTGTGGTAGGGCTGCCAATTCGTCACGCCGGCATACTATATAATTGTGCAGCAGTTTGTTATCAAGGAAAAGTGCTGGGCATGGTTCCAAAGCAGCATCTTCCGAATCATGGAGAATTTTATGAGCAGCGGCACTTTGCCAGCGGCAGACCAGCAGACCGCTGCACCGTTTGGCAGGCAGACGGGATTGCTGCCTGTCCGTTTGGGGCAGAACAGCTCTTTACCTGTCAGGAAAATCCGGACTTTACCTTTGGGGTGGAACTCTGCGAAGATGTTTGGGTTGGGGATACGCCGTCCGTGCAAATGGCACGGATGGGAGCCACGTTGATTGTAAATCTCTCCTGTAGTGATGAAATCATTGGAAAGGCAGCTTATCGCCGTACGATGCTGCAAGCAAAATCTGGCAGTTTGCTCTGTGCCTATGCCTATGCAGATGCAGGAATGGGAGAATCCACACAGGATATGGTTTTTGCCGGACACAATCTGATTTTGGAGAATGGCTCTATTTTGGCACAGTCTGCGTTATTTTCGAGTGGTCTGCTCTGTACTGAAGTGGATTTGCAGCGAATGACCGCAGAACGGCAGCGTTCCAGTACGTTCCAGCCGCTGCCGATGACAACGGTTTGCACAGTATTTTCCATGCCGCAGATGGAAACGGTATTGCAGCGATTTGTATCGCCAACTCCGTTTGTACCAACCGGAAAAGAAGAACTTTCGGAACGTTGCGAAACGATTTTGACCTTACAGGCAACTGGTCTGGCAACCCGTTTGCGGCACATTGGCAGTCGTCATGCGGTTGTGGGTTTATCCGGCGGATTGGATTCCACGCTGGCACTGATTGTCATGGTACACGCCTTTGACTTGCTAGGTTGGGAACGAGATGGGATTCTTGCGGTGACAATGCCTTGTTTTGGCACAACCGACCGCACCTATCAAAATGCTTGTCGTCTTGCTGAGGCATATGGGGCAGTTTTGCGGGAAATTCCCATTCAAAAAAGTGTCCGGCAGCATTTTGCCGATATCGGGCAGGATGAGTCTGTGCAGGATGTTACCTATGAAAATGGACAGGCAAGAGAACGCACACAGGTGCTGATGGATCTGGCGAATCAGTGCGGTGGAATTGTTGTGGGGACAGGAGATCTGTCAGAACTGGCACTGGGTTGGGCAACCTATAACGGTGATCATATGAGCATGTATGCTGTGAATGCGTCCATTCCGAAAACGCTGGTACGGTATTTGGTGCAGTATGAGGCAGGTAAAATGGATGCAGATTTGCGAGCCGTGTTGTTGGATGTATTGGATACGCCAGTGAGTCCAGAGCTGCTGCCGCCACAGCCGGATGGGACAATTGCTCAAAAGACAGAGGATTTGGTCGGTCCTTATGAACTCCATGATTTTTTTCTGTATTATGTTTTGCGGTTTGGGTTTACGCCGTCTAAAATTTATCGGCTGGCAGTGTATGCACTGGGAGATCAATATGAAGATACTGTGATTTTGAAGTGGCTGCGAACCTTTTATTGGCGATTCTTTTCGCAGCAGTTTAAGCGTTCCTGTTTGCCGGATGCTCCAAAGGTCGGCAGCGTGACGTTATCTCCAAGAGGGGATTGGCGGATGCCGAGTGATGCCAGTCGGGCACTTTGGCTGGCAGATTTGGAGCATTTGTCCAGTGATGCGGAAAAATAGCGAAAAGGCATTCAGATGATTGGATTCCAAAGTGATTTAAAAAAGAGAGGAAGTTATATTATGACGTACAAAGAGGCATTCATTCGGTTTATGGTAGACTGTGGAGTTCTGACCTTTGGGTCGTTCACGCTAAAAAGCGGCAGACAGGCTCCCTATTTCATCAATACCGGCAATTATAAGACTGGCAAGCAGCTGGCACAACTTGGAAAGTATTATGCTGCCTGCATGCAGGAACACGGCTTAGAGCCAGATACGCTTTTCGGGCCAGCCTATAAGGGTATTCCGCTGGCAACGAGTGCAGCAGTGGCAATGGCAACAGAATATGATAAAGAAGTGGGTTACTGTTTCGACCGGAAGGAAGTAAAAGATCACGGTGAGGGTGGTATGTTTGTCGGAAAGTCATTGCAGGATGGCGATAAAGTTGTGATTATTGAGGATGTTATGACATCTGGCAAGGCGATGGCAGAGGTTTATCCAAAACTGACCGGAGCAGCAAAGGTGAACATCATTGGCATGGTGATTACAGTAGACCGGATGGAAAAAGCCTTGCAAGGGGAAAAATCAGCGGTACAGACTGTGTATGAAACATATGGGGTTCCCGTGTATGCGATTGTCAACATGGAAGACATTATTGCAGCCATTCAGAATAACGTGATCCCGGGCAAGGAATATCTGGATGCGATGTTGGCATATCGGGCAAAGTATGGCGTAACCGCATAAAAGTAGATGATATATTGCAAAAGGATAGGGAATCCTTTGTCGAAGAGGTTCGGTAAGGAATTCTCTCCAAAACGGATTTTTGTTTTTTCTTGAAATTTTTCCTTGCAATTTTCCATGCAATATGGTATAATAGCAGTGTTGCCCCCTTAGTTAAATGGATATAACAAGTCCCTCCTAAGGACTGGTCATCGGTTCGATTCCGGTAGGGGGTGCCAGTGCGTTTTCCCTGCCCAGCATTTTGCTTGGGTGGGGATGTTTCATTTTTCTACAAACGCTATTTGACAAATAAGATTAGAAACAGAAAAAACCGATACAGGCTGATTTGCCCGTATCGGTTTTTGTTTTTTACAGCACAAAGAGAATTGGCTTATTCAGCGTCTTCTTCCTCTTCTGCTTCGTCATCATTGTCTTCCAGCAGAGCACGCATGGAAATGCTGATCCGCTTGTTTTCGATGTCAATGTCAATGATCTTGACCTTAACCACATCGCCAACAGCAACAATGTCCTTTACATTTTCAACCCGCTTGTCAGCCAGCTGAGAAATGTGAATCAGACCATCTACGCCGTCAATGATTTGTGCAAATGCACCAAATGGAGTGATGGAAACGATGGTTGCATCAATTACGTCATCCTTGTGATAGTTTGCCTTGAACTTCTCCCACGGGTTGTCCTCGGTCTTCTTATAGCCCAAAGAGATCCGGTTGCTATCCTGATCTAGTTCCTTAATGTAAACTTCGATCACATCGCCAACCTTAACGACTTCACTCGGATGCTTAATCCGTTTCCAGGACAGTTCTGAAATGTGAACCATGCCATCAATGCCGCCCAGATCTACAAATGCACCATAGCTGGTCAAAGACTTGACTTCGCCCTTGTAAGTTGTGCCAACTTCTGCGGTTTCCCAGAACTTTTCCTTGGCAGCTTCTTTTTCTGCCTTCTGTACAGCACGAATGGAGCCGACAGCTCTTCTTCTGTGCTCATTGACTTCCAGAATCAGGAAATGAACCTTGGTCTTTACGAGGCTGTCCAGTTCAGCCCCTCTTGGCAGACCACTCTGAGAAGCCGGAATGAAGACCCGAACGCCTGCATACGCTACAATAATGCCGCCCTTTACAACGCCCTGTACAGTACCTTCCAGAATAGTTCCTTCTTCCTTGGCCTGTAAGATCTCTTCAAAGCCCTTCTGTTCGTCTACCTTTTTCTTAGAAAGGGTAGCTGTACCATCCTGATCGTTTGTCTGAATGACGATCAGATCCAGTTCATCGCCGACATTGACAACATCAGCCGGTTTCAGGCTTGGGTCGTCTGTCAGTTCTGCAAGCGGCACATAGCCCGTGTACTTCGTGCCAGTGTCCACAATTGCTTCGGTGTTGTTCACAGCTGCCACAGTGCCCTTGACTTTTTCCCCTTTATGTATTTTTTTGAAGGACTGATCCAGTGCCTCCGCAAAATTGATGTCCTCTTCATCGTGTTGTTCCAAAATTTCACTCATTGTCGATTCGACCTCCTTAATGATATATGCCGGTGTGGACGCGCCGGCAGTAATGCCGATTTTTTCCGCATTACATAGGTTTAAAGTGTAAAGCTCGTCCGCCGTTTCAATATGATAAGACCTGCAATTCCGTTTACAGACATCGAACAGCTTGACAGTGTTAGAACTGTGTTTGCCGCCGACCACGATCATTAAATCGGAATTGCGGGATAATTTATCCGCATCTGACTGCCGCACCTGCGTTGCATGGCAGATGGTATCATAAACCATAATGTTCGGGTCGTCGCTGGGAAGCAACGCCATACACCTTTCCCATACTAATATATTATACGTTGTTTGGGCAACAATTGCAAGCTTTTTTTTTAAAATTTTATAATTTGTTTTAAAAAAATGGGCGAGGGCTGCCGAATCTGCGAAAACCGTGCAATTTTCTCTGCAATGTCCGACAATTGCCTGCACTTCCGGATGATTCTGATCGCCTGCAATCAGGATATAATCGCCTTGGTTTGTATGCTTTTCCACAATCTTATGGATTTTTGATACAAACGGGCAAGTTGCATTGATACAGGGATTGCCGGCAGCAGCAATGGCATCCTCCACCTGTTTGCTAACGCCATGGGAGCGGATGACAATACATTCCGCCGGATGCAATTCTGAAACGTCATGAATAATGCGTGCGCCCTTTTGGCAAAGATCATCTACAACCGTCTGGTTGTGGATGATTGGCCCTAGCGTAGCAACATGGGGATACTGTTCCAGTGCCTCATAAGTCATGCGGACGGCACGGTCTACGCCGAAGCAAAAACCGGCAGATTTTGCAATGGTAATTTGTTTCATTCTGTTTGCTCCTTTGCGATTTCAGGGGATATGCTGGATGGGGCGGTTTCCTGATGGTGCAGCGTTTCGAGCCGTTCGGCACGATGCCGATCCACAGAAGACTGCGTTTTGGGTTTGTCATGGACAATCGGGAAGGGTGGATTTTCTTCTACAAGCGTTCGGATTGCCTGCATGATGTCTTGTTTCATCTGCCGCATTTCTCTTGGTGTGGAGTCTGGTGTCAGACCGTAATCCGCGGCATAAATGGGTTTGCCGAGCCGTACACAGATTTTGCTGCGAAAGTGCAGGTTATTGGAATTAAAAATCAACCCTACCGGAATAACCGGTTTGCCGCTTTTTGCAGCCAATACACATACACCGCTTTTTCCACTGCCGACTTTGCCGTCTGTATGACGGGTGCCTTCGGGAAAAATGGTCAGGTGTCGGTTGTTATTCAGGCGAGTAACCGCTTCTTCCAGCATATCATAGGAAGGTTCCGCCTTCCAGGTAGCCGGAAATGCCCCCATAAACCAGATGAAACGGGCAAACAGCTTGTTTTTGAACAGTTCTTCTTTTGCAATATAATTAAATGGATGCGGTGCTCCCATTGCCACCAGAACCGGATCTAGATAGCTTCGGTGGTTGGAGGCGAAAATGGCGGATTCTGTTTTGGGTGGTGCATTTTCTCTGCCTTCAAATTGAATGTCATAATAGAAAAAGAAAATAAACCGTACAATATAGTAAGCAACACGGTAAAAGAATGCGACAATATGGTCGTACAAAATGGATTCCTCCTCATTCTAAATCCAGACGTTCTTCCATCAGTTCCATCAGAGCATCACAGACTTCGTGAAAGCCCATGTTGGTGGTATCTATCAGCACAGCATCCTCTGCCTGCCGCAGGGGAGCGATTTCCCGATGGGTATCTTTATAATCCCGTTCTTTGATGTCATGTAGAATTTGTTCATAAGTAGGAGCGTCTGGTTTTTCCTGTAACTCCAAATAGCGGCGGCTGGCACGTTCTTCCGGAGAAGCCGTCAGAAAGATTTTCAAATCTGCATCCGGCAGCACAACTGTGCCAATGTCTCTGCCATCCATAATAACATGGTGTTCCTTGGCAATTTTTTGCTGTAGATCAAAGAGAAAGTCTCGTACTTCTGGAATGGCAGAAACCTTGGAGGCAAGCATAGAGATTTCCGGTGAACGGATGTCATCTGTGACATCCTCTCCATCCAGCAGAATGCATTGTGTTCCGCCGATGAACTTGATTTTCAGATCCATTTTCGGCAGCTGCCGAATGATATCCTGTTTGTTGTACAAATGGTGTTCCTGTGTATACAGTGCGATGGCACGGTACAGGGCACCCGTATCCACGTAAACAAAGCCCAGCTCAGCGGCAAGTTCTCTTGCAATACTACTCTTACCGGCACCGGCAGGGCCGTCAATGGCGACGTTTATGGTTTTCATAGCTAACTCCTTTTTTCTCCTTTGCTTGCAGCAGTTCTGCCGCAGAAATGATAAAGTATAATATTTTTATTCGGCATGATATGCCGAAGATGGAACGAAACAGGTTTCTTCCGCCTGTATGGCATCTGCCACACAGGAAGCGGTGGAAAAAGCGATCTGTAAATTGAAGCCGCCGGTGTAGGCATCTACATCCAGCAGTTCACCGGCAAAATATAAACCGCTGCACAATTTTGAAGCCATCGTTTTCGCCTGCACCTCCTTGATGGAAACACCACCTCTGGTAACGATCGCTTCCTTCAGGGAGCGTCTTGCAGTCACGTGCAGCGGAAATGCCTGCAAGCCCTTTACCAGTGTGAACCGCTGTTCTCTGGTCAGTGCATTTGCCTTTGTTTCTGGCGGAATGGAAACCGTTTCTAAGAAAACGGGGACAAGTTTCAGCGGCAGTAGACCTCGGAAGATTGTGCCGATTGCCTGATTGGGGTGGGTGGCACAGTCCCGTTGGATTCGTTTGTCCAGTTGTTCTGGTGTCAGCCCCGGTTTCAGATTTAACACCAGACGGCAGCTGCCATCCTTGGGAATGGCAGCCGGCAGCAGGGAACTGGCGGTCAGTACCAATGGTCCTGATACGCCGAAGTGTGTGAACAACATTTCGCCCAGTGCCTCATACAAGCACTTTTTTCCGTTGTACAGCCGGAGCGATACATTGTGGAGCGATAGTCCCATCAGCTCTGCACACCATTTTTCCTGTACTTCCAGCGGTACGAGAGCCGGTTCCGGTGGAATGATGGTATGACCTGCCTGTTTGGCGAGTGTATAGCCATCTCCGGTAGAACCTGTTGCTGGATAGGAGGCACCGCCGGTTGCTAATAGCACTTGTTTGGCAGCATATTGTTTTCCGGAAGCAGTTTGTACGCCTTTGCAGGAACCGTCTGTCAGCAGCAGTTTGGTGACGGTTTCCCGATAGATTGGAACGGCTGCTCGTTTTAGGGCACGCTGCAAAGCGGCAACGATATCCTCTGCCTTGTCACTGACGGGAAAGACCCGATTGCCCCGTTCGATTTTCAGCGGGACACCGAGCAGTTCAAAAAACTGCATGACATCCTGCGGCATACAGCGTGTAAAGGCACTGTACAAAAATTTTGGATTTCTCGGCACATTTGCCAGCAGTGTATCCAGGTCGCAGGCATTGGTCAGATTGCAGCGACCCTTTCCGGTGATGCGAAGTTTTCGTCCGATCTGTCCGTTTTTTTCTAAAATGACGCAGCGTTTTCCGGCATCTGCCAGCAGCAAAGCGGCAACTGTACCGGCAGCACCGCCGCCAATGATGAGTAAGTCGGTTTCCATGTTGTTTCATCCTTTTTTTCGGTTTTGCAGACGATTTCTTATTTTTTGTCGTCTTGCTTCGGTGGCGGCGGCATCAATTTCATAACCGTTTTCGGTTTGTTCCAGCACATCACCGTCTTTTGCCTGTTCTGGCAGCTGATCTGCTGGAATCGTTTGTATTCCATTGTCAGTTTCCAGTACGGCAATATTGTCATCGATTCGGTCAATAATGATCATGATGCATATCCCTCATCAAATGACCATTTCAGCTCTCCATTTTCTACCTTGCAGATCACAGTTCCATCCATGTCTGTTCGATAGACTTTATCACAGTAAGCCTGAAAACGATCCAATGCTTCTTCGTGGGGGTGTCCGTAGGAATTGTCCGTACCGCAGGAAATGACCACATAGGTTGGTTTGATTTGTTCCAGCAGATTTTCACTGGAGGAAGTGCGGCTGCCATGATGTCCAGCCTTGAACACATCTGCGTGGATGCCACGCAGTGCACCGTTCTCCAGCCAGTCTGCTTCTTCGTCCTTTTCTGCATCGCCGGTAAACAGGAAAGTCTTTCCGCCGCAGTCCAGATAAGCTGCAAGAGAATAGTCATTGAGAGAACTGTAGCTGTTTCCTGCCGGCGGCGGAATCAACTGCAATGTCGTATGCGTTCCCAGTGTTAGCGTTTCCTGTTCAGAAAGGAAAGTGGGCGTAATGTTGTTGTCGTCTATGCCATCTAAGAATACTTCATATGTACGGGTGGTTGGTACGTCAGCATCTGGAATTTCCGGCAGAATGACAGCCGACACGGTGAGATCAGAAGCAGCCGCTGCGGTGTCGAGTACATCGATCAGTCCACCGATGTGGTCGGAATGGGGATGAGAAGCGATCAGATAGTCAATGGTGGTCACACCATATTGTTTGAGATCGTCCAGTACTACACTGCCTTGATCTCGTTCGCCGCCGTCAATCAGAACCGTTTTCCCTTCCGCTTGAATGAGGATGCTATCTCCTTGTCCGACATCTAGGAAAGAAATCGTTGCATTGGCATTGGAATCCACTTCATTGCATCCAAAGACTTTTGTACCGCCTGCACAGGCAATGACGATTAATGCAATTAGACCAATTATTTTTTCCGTCTGCCGGTTTGATTTTTGTTTGGTTGCTTTTTGTGTGGTTTTTGAGCGGTTGTTGTTTTTTGCTGCCATTTAGAATTCCCTCCGTTTCGTTTTGTCGTTGCGGTATGATTTTGTGGTGGTTTATGGTTTGCAGCTCCTGCTGGAATCAGGCAATGAGAACCATTCCCCACTAAATCCATTCTGCCTGCCTGCCGCAGAGCAGATAGAACAAGCGGTCGGTTTTGCGGCAGATAGTATTGTAGTAATGCACGTTGCAATGCTTTTTCCTGTTCTGTTTTTGGAACAAAAACCGATTGCATCGTATAGGGATCCAGTTCGGTGTAATACATACAGGTAGAAATTGTACCCGGTGTGGGGTAGAAATCCTGTACCTGTTCTGGATGAATGTGATTTTCTTTCAGATAAACAGCAAGGGCAATGGCATCCTGTAATGTGCTGCCCGGATGGGAGGACATCAGGTAAGGGACAAGATACTGCTCTTTCCCAATGCTCTTGGTAATTTCATAGAATCGTTTTTGGAATGCCTGATAGGTTTCAATATGTGGTTTTCCCATTTTATCTAACACATGATTGCTGCAATGTTCGGGAGCAACTTTTAGTTGTCCGCTGGTGTGTTCCCGTACCAGTTCCCGGAAGAAGGTATCATCGGGATCTGCTAGCAGATAGTCAAAGCGGATACCGGAGCGGATAAAGACCTTCTTTACCTTTGGCAATTCCCGTAGTTTGCGGAGAATATGCAGGTATTCGGTGTGGTCGGCGTGAATGGCAGAGCAAACCTTTGGAGCAAGGCATTTTTTTCCCTTGCACAGCCCCTGTGTCAGTTGTTTTTGACAGGATGGGGAGCGGAAGTTGGCAGTTGGCCCCCCGACATCGTGAATGTAGCCCTTAAAATTGGGCATCTCTGTAATTTTTTTGGCTTCTTCCAAGATAGACGCTTCGCTGCGGCAGGTAACACGCCGTCCTTGATGCAGGGCAATGGAACAGAAATTGCAATACCCGAAACAGCCGCGGTTATGGGCAATGGAAAACTGTACTTCTGCAATACCCGGTACACCGCCCTGTGCTTCATACATAGGGTGCGGTTTTCGCTGATAGGGCAGCTGATAAACGGCATCCAATTCCTCTTGCGTGAGGGAATATGCTGGGGGATTTTGTACCAGCATTTGTTTGCCATGCCGCTGAATGACGGTTTTGCCATAAATTTCGTCCTGCTGGTCATATTGCTGTCGAGTTGCTTTGGCGTATGCCTTTTTATCATTACAAACCTGTGCATAATCTGGACATTGTACTGCACCCCAAGGCGTGTGAATTGGGTCGGTGAGATAACAGGTTCCTCGAATGTCTGTGATAGAAGAGATGGGTTCACCCTGTGCCAGACGGGCAGCCAGTTCTGTAATTTGATGTTCTCCCATGCCGTACATCAGCAAATCTGCACCGCTCTCCACCAAAATAGAGGGTTTGACCGTATCTGCCCAGTAGTCATAGTGTGCAAAGCGTCTGAGGGAGGCTTCCAGACCGCCAATGGCAATCACAGCATCGGGATAGGCACGCCGAATACACTGACAGTAAGTAATGACAGCACGATCTGGCCGCAGACCAGTTTTTCCACCGGGGGAATACATATCTTTGCTGCGTTTCCGTTTGGCAGCAGTATAGTGTGCGACCATGGAGTCAATATTACCGCCTGTGACAAGAAAGGCAAGCCGTGGCTTGCCGAAACGGGTTACGTCTTTGCTGCTATGCCAATCTGGTTGCGGCAGCATGGCAACGTGATACCCTTGAGAAGTGAGCAGCCGTGAAATAATGGCTGCACCGAAGCTTGGGTGATCGACATAGGCATCGCCTATGAGGTAGACAAAATCTGGCTGGGAGACGCCGCTCTCCAGTAGTTCTTCTTTTGTAACCGGTAAAAAATCCTGTGCCATACGGCATTTCCTCCCATCTAGATGGACTTGAATCAATTTACAATATTGGATGGATTCCTCAACTTGAGGGAGAACAGGGTTACGGCAGATTTCGCATCTTCCGTTCTTCCCACTGTTGTTTGGTCATCAGAACCTTTCTTGGTTTGGCACCGTTGTAAGGACCAATTACGCCCATTTTTTCCAGTTCGTCCATAATGCGGGCAGCACGGGCATAGCCAAGATTGAGAAAGCGTTGCAAGGAAGAAGTGGATGCCTGTCCAGCTTCTACTACAACGGCGATGGCTTCTTCCAACATGGGATCTTTGCTGCTGAGGTCTGCACTGCTGCGGTCCCCCTTGATGACTGGAATATTTTGCTCAATTCCCTCCAATACCTGTGTATCATAGTCGGTTTGTGCCTGTTGTTTGATGAATGCGACCGTTTTTTCAATTTCTTCTGTAGAAACAAAACAACCCTGTACACGGATTGGTTTTGGCATCCCGTTTGGCAGATAGAGCATATCGCCGTGTCCAAGCAGTTTTTCTGCACCGCTGGTATCCAGAATGGTACGAGAATCCACCTGTGACATGACAGAAAGTGCAATGCGGCTTGGGATGTTGGCTTTGATCAGACCGGTGATAATATCTGTTGTTGGCCGCTGTGTAGCAATGATCAAATGCATACCAGCAGCTCTTGCTTTTTGTGCCAGCCGGCAGATGGCATCTTCTACTTCTTTGGAAGCGGTCATCATCAGATCTGCCAGCTCATCAATGGCAATGACAATTTGTGGCAGCGGTGCAGCATCTTCTTGCTGCTGTTTTATCTTGCGGTTATAGTCTCCCAAATCTCGTACACCGTTATCAGCAAATGTCTGATAGCGGCGTTCCATCTCCTGTACTGCCCAGTTTAGAGCACCAGCAGCCTTTTTGGGATCCGTGACCACGGGAATCAGAAGGTGCGGAATATTTTCATAAACCCGAAATTCTACAATTTTTGGGTCAATCAAAATCAACCGTACTTCATCCGGTGTGGCATGGAACAGAATGCTCATAATGATAGAGTTGGTGCAGACAGACTTACCGGAGCCGGTTGCCCCAGCAATAATCACATGCGGCATTTTGGCAATGTCTCCAATGATAGCTTCTCCTGCAATGTTTCTGCCAACTGCAAATGCCAGACGACTTTGTGTTCTCTGAAAAGCAGAGGATTCTAAGATGTCTCGTAGCATCACCACATCTTTTGCCGTATTCGGAACTTCAATGCCAATGGCAGATTTTCCCGGAATGGGGGCTTCAATGCGGACACTTTGTGCTGCTAGACTGAGGGCAATGTCATCAGCTAAGCCGGTAATTTTGGAAACCTTGACACCAGCATGGGGTTGTACTTCGTATCGTGTTACGGTTGGACCCCTTTGCGGTTCTTTGATGTCTACACCAACATGAAAATCGCTGAGTGTTTTTTGCAGCTTCTCTTTGTTGCTGTTCAATTCTTTTTGAATTTCCCGGCTGTTAGCGGAGTTATGTCCTTTTTTTAGCAGAGAGAGTTCTGGTAATTGGTAAGTAGGGACAGTATCCAGTTGCAGCGGCGGCACAGGACTGACTTCATCCATATTTGGTTGTGCAGCAGCTGCGGCTTCAGCGACAGTATCTTTGGTTGAAATCGGTTCTTCTGTAGTTGGTTCGGTTTCATTTGAAATTGCAAATGGAAATGGTTCTATCAGCGGTTCTGTGACCTCTGTTGGGGTTTCTGTGATTTCTGCTGGAATTGGGGGCAGCTGCTGCGTGTTTTCTGTTTCAGAAGAAACCGCTTCCTTTTTTGTCTGCTTTGTTTTTTCTTTTTTTCGGAATAGCGGGAAAGAACGTTTTTTCTTTTTCTTCTCATCTAAGTTGGGAATCTCTGCTTCTGAGGGCAGTTGATCCGCTGTGGGAAACAGAAGATTGGCGAGCGTTTTCCCTGTTTTGCGGAACCACTGTCCAAGGTCGTGCATATCCCATCCCATCAGCCACATAATGACTAGGAATAGGAGAATCAAAACACAAATTTTATCACCGGGATTGCCGAGTGCAGCGGAAAATGGATAGGCAATCACTACGCTGATCGCACCGCCGTGAAAGATAGGATTCTCCTGTCCGGATTTGTAGAAAAATTGTATTGCTTCTACGACATTTTTGGTACGCAGTTCTTCGCCGAACCAAATCTGTACGGTGCCGCTGATCAAAATCGCAATGCCAAGACCGTATGCAAAATAAGTACTAACCGATTTCGGGCGATGTTCCTTTGGTTTCTTTCCGATAATCTTGTTTTCCATAAAACGGCTGGCGAGGAAAAATACAGTCGGCAGTGTGAGGATTGAAACGCCGAACAAGCCCAGTAGGATGTTATGCATTCCACGCCAGCCGGAAGAGCCGGGGATGAGAATGATCAATAGGGATAGAAATGCACATACCATCAGCAGAACAGATTTAAATTTGAGATCTGCCTTTTGTTTTTCATCCATTTCTTTTTTCAATTCTTTACTGACGGCATTTTTGATATCAGCCGCATTCAGCTTGTCGTCACTTTTCCCCACAGCAACCTTCCTTTCTTGTTGCAGATTTACGGTGCAGACGCATCTGGATAACGAACTGGTGCGGCTTCGATCAACTGATACAGACAGGAGATTGCATCGTGCAGACCGCCAAGCTGGTCAATCAGTCCTTCGGAAACCGCCTCTTCTCCAGTGAGAATGGAGCCAATATCAGTTGCGAGTTCATCTGTGCAGTGCATTAGGGAAAGCAGCCGTTCAGATGGGATGTGACTGCACCGTGTAATAAATTCTGTAATACGATTTTGAATTTGATTAAAATACGCAAATGTTTGTGGTACGCCAACTACCAGTCCGTTTGTGCGGACAGGGTGAATGGTCATTGTTGCAGAGGGGACAATGAAAGACCGTTTTGCACTGACTGCCAGTGGAACGCCGATGGAGTGACCGCCTCCCAAAACCAGAGAAACGGTTGGGGTTTCCATGCCGGCAATCATTTCTGCAATGGCAAGACCAGCTTCTACATCACCGCCAACGGTGTTGAGCAGGATTATTAGCCCTTCAATGCTGCGATCCTGTTCAATCGCAATCAAAGCCGGGATGATATGCTCATATTTGGTGGTCTTATTTTCAGATGATAAAATATAATGCCCCTCAATTTGTCCGATAATGGTCAGACAGTGAATGAGATGTTTGGCGTTTTGCGGTCGAATGCTGCCGGTTTCCGCAATGAGATCTGCTTCTTGCAGCTGTCGTTCTGTTTCCGATTCGGGAGCAGGAGCAGCTGGATGTTTTGCAGGTGCGGATGGATCTGTAAATTCTGACATAAAAGATAACCGCCTTTCCGGAATGTTCTTTTTACAGGATAGGATAACCGGAAAGCGTTTGAAATATACAGGATACCATTTTATTATTTATAGGCAGCAATACCGCTATCATTATAGCATTTTGGGCAAAGAATGTCAACCCACAGAAACAGGGTTTTCGTTGGATTGCTTGTTTTTGCAAAAAAGCGGCACTGCTTCAGACAGTACCGCTTATAGGCAGATAGTTCCTGTTATTCTTTGCTCTTCATAAGGCAAAGGTCTATTACATTTAATACGTTGTTATCGTCAAAATCGCCTTCCTTCCAATCCGTGAGGGTATCCATATTTAAGAGCCATTTTTGGAATGCTACTATGTCTGCAATCGTAAAGCTGCCATCTGCATTCACATCGCCAGTTGCTTCTTCATATATTTTAAAATGAATATTTGTATTAATGAGATATTTGTTTTCAATAAAATAAATTCCATGGGAAAGATCCATATTGATTTTTACTTTTTTCCATTGACTTCTTGAACCGTTATAATAGACATCTTCTAAACGGATACAATTGTTAAAAGCTCCCATTGCAACATAAGTAACACTGTCCGGAATGGTCACACTAGTTAAGTTGGTACAGTCGGAGAAAACATACGCCTCAATCACTGTTATACCATCCGGAATCAAGATGCTTGTTAATCTGCTACAGCCTTCAAAAGCACGTGCTTCGATGCTGGATATCCCGTCCGGTAAGAGAATTTCTGTTAAATTGGTACAGTTAGAGAAAGCAGAATTTCCAATGCTTGTAACACTATCTGGAATGATTACACTGCTGAATGCAGTGCAATTTTCAAATGTACAACCAGCGATGCCAACGGTATCCGGTAAAATTTCTATTTGTGTGGCAGTTTCGTCACAATCGATTGCCCATTTTCCGGCATATTTTATAGTGGTTGTCTGATTGTTTAAAAACGGTGTTCCTTGAAATGCATTTTTACCTATATACGCGATGCTATCTGAAATCGCAATTTCTGTTAAATTGGTGCAATCTTGGAAACAGGAGCTTCCGATGCTTGTGACATGATCGGGAATATGGATGGTTGTCAAACTGGTACAGTTTTTAAAAGAGGATTCCTCAAGGCTTGTCACGCTATCAGGAATGATGATGTTGTTCAGATTGATACAATTTTCAAAAATACCAATTTGGAAACAAGTGATATTGGCAGGAAGACGCACAGTTGTCAAGTTGGTGCAGTTAGCAAATACACGATTTCCAATTCTTTTTACACTATCAGGGAGAACCATGCTGGTTAAGCCAACACAACCTCGAAACGCACCAGCTTCGATCGTTGTTACATGTTCTGGAATGGTAAGTGTTTCTAAATTTTTGCATTCAGAAAAAGAAGAGCCTTTTATTGCTGTGACACTGGATGGTATGACGATATTTTTTAGTTGGGTACAATTCTCAAAAGCACACCATCTGATTTCTTTCAAACCTTCTGAAAGATTGACATTAGTCAGTGCTGTACAATCGTAAAAAGCATAATTTCCAATTTTTTCAACACATTCCGGAATAGTGATATTTGTGAGACCGCCGCAAGCATAGAAGGCATAACAACCAATGTGTGTCACGTTTTCTGAAAGGGTGATATTGGTCAGTTCTTTGCAGCCGGAAAAGGAATAGGGTTCTATATTGGAGATATTTTCAGCATTTGTGAGATTGGATAAACTTCTGCAATTGTAAAACGCATATGTTCCAATTTGAACCATACCATCTGGAAGCGTAACGTCTGTTAAATTGATACAATCGTAAAAAGCATAATTTCCAATTGTTCTTATACTGTTTGGAAAAGTGATATTTTTTAAGTTACTACAGGACTGGAACGCATCATTTGCAATGCCAACGGTTTCGGCTGAAATTTCCACGTTTTCTATATCTTTATTGCAGGAAATCAGCCATTTATCCACATATTTCACATTATCAGACTGCTCACTTGCAGATAAAACAGGCGTATTATAAAAAGCATACGTTCCTATTTTTCTGACACTATCCGGAATTGTAATGCTTTCTAAACTGGTACAATTATAAAAAGTTTTTTCTTCAATATGGGTGACACCATTGGGAATGACAATATTTTTTAGGCAGATACAGTTATAAAAAGCACTTTTTCCAATATAAGCAACATGGTCTGGAAGTGTAATATTTTCTAAACTTGTGCAGTTGTAAAAGGCGCCTTCTCCAATATTAACCATACCTTCTGGAAACATAATATTTTTTAAATTGGTACAGTTATAAAAAGCGTTTACTCCAATACTGATCATACTATCTGGAAGGATAATAACCTGTAATGCTGTATATTTTTCAAATACGGAATTTGCAATGCCGACCGTTCCTGCTGCAAGTTCGACAGATTCTGTATCTTCACAGGTGACCAACCATTTGTCGACATATTTTATATCCGCAGTTTGTCCCTCTAAAATGGCGGTTCCAGTAAATGCGTTTTTTCCGATGCTGGTAACACTGTTCGGAATGGTAATATTGGTCAGGTTTGTGCAGTTT
>JAUNJC010000162.1 GCA_030523195.1 Oscillospiraceae bacterium | reverse complement strand
TCAATCCCATCTGCGAGTCCCTGCATAAAGTCCGGCATCCAGCTTTCAAAATCTGTTAGCGGACCTTTGTCCGGAACGGAAAAGTGGAGAAATTCCCGAATGGTATCTGCAACATTGACCACAGCATCTACAAGGAATCCAATCATGTATTGAATTCCATCAATGATTCCCCCTATAATATCTGCTCCCCAGTTCCAAGCATCTGAAGCAAGTCCTTTTATCCAATCAATTGCCTCGTTAAAGCCATCCACAATGGCATCCTTAATGCCCCAGATTTTATCTGATACTCCGTTTTTGATGTTGTCCCAGATATTTGATATGGTGGATTCTATCGTTTGCATCACAGAAGAAATCTTGCCGTGAATGGATTCCCAGATGTTAGAAACGATTGATTTGATAGTTGTTAAAGCGGAAGAAACCTTCTCAGAAATATGATCCCATGCACTTGAAATTGTATTTCTGATTGTACCCATCACAGCGGAAATTCCACCAGAAATCGTATTCCAGATGGTTGAAAACGTTTCTTTTATTCCATCTAAAAGCGGTTCTAAGAAAGAAACAATACCGTTCCAGATGGTTTCGATTAAGGCTTTTATGAAGTCCAGTTTTTCCTGAATCGTATCCGTAATCGTTGTCCAAATGCTGGAGAAAAGGTCTCGGATGCCTTCTAAGATTGGTGTTAAGAACGAAACAATCCCATCCCAGACCTCTGATATTTTTTCTGAAATCCAATCCATCGCACGTCCGATTAGGATTTGAATGGCTTCAAAAATGGCTTCAAATAGATAGCCAAACGCATCCAGCAGGGGTTTGATGGTTTCATAAATGGCATTCCAGATCGTAGTGATAACATTGTAAACGGCTTGTATTTTGGTAGAAATTGTCGTATAAATGGCATGGAAGATGGAAGCAAAAAAATCATGAATGGATTGGAAAATCGTTGTGATAAAGGTTTTTACCGATGTAAAAATCGTAGTGGCAGTTGTCTGGATAGAAGTTACTGCATTGTGGAAGGTAGTGGAAATTCCAGTCCAGATATTTCCGAAAAACGTTTTAATATTGTTCAGCGTATTGGTGAAAAAGGTCTTGAGATTTGTCCAAATGTTCTCGAAAAACGTTTTTACTGAAGTCCAGAGTTCTGACCAAGACGTATCGAACCAGCCCAGAAAAACATCTGCAATATTTTTCAGCACGTTAAGTACCGTTTGTAGGATATTTTTAATGCCGTTAAAAATGGAAGAAAAGAACTCCTTTACGCCAGTCCACATTTGTTCCCAGTTTCCAGTAAACAAACCGATAAAAAAGTCCAGTGTAGATAAAATCACACCGGAAACCGCATCAAAAGCATCTGCAATCAGCTGAAACGCCCCTTCAAAAATCGGAGCTAACAAGTCACAGAATCCCTGCCATGTTGCTTTGAGTGCTTCTGTGAAGCTTCCAAAATCAAAACCAAGGGCATTAATGCGATCTAAAATACCTTGTGTCAGGTTAGAGAAGGTGGTTTTAATCTGTTCCCAGATACCGATAATATTGTTGCGAAAATCTTCATTGGTGTTCCATAGATGTACAAAAGCAGCAACTAAAGTGGCGACTTCTGCCACAATAGCAAGAATGGTAGCAGTCGGAAGGCTTAATGCACCGGACAAAGCAGTAAATCCAGTTTTCACGCTGTTCAGTGCTTTTGGAATCTTTGCGAAAATCTGCAAAAAGGAACCGATACCGGAAATAACCTTTCCAAGAATCGTGAGGAGCGGTCCAAGCACCGCAATGACAGCTAAGACTTTTAAAATGGTTGCCTGTGTTTCCGGAGACAAAGCGGAAAGTCGTTCTATGACATTCCGAAGGGCATCTAAAATATCACGAACTACGGGAAGTAGAATTTCACCCAATTTGGTACAAAGTTCTACGGCAGTCGCTTTTACCTGTGAAATCTGAGAGGCGGTAGTCGCATACCGCTGTTCGGCTTCGTTCTGTAAAGCGTTATTTTCCTCCCATGCCTGATTGGCAGTATCCAGTGCACTGGTCATCAGATCGCCAGAAGCACTCATGGCAAGAATTGCATTGCTCAGCCGGATTTCCGTTAAGCCCATATCGTTTAGAATTTCGATTGCATTTTTTCCATTCCGTTCCGTATCATTTAAGCCTGTAATAAAGGCTGACAGAGCCTTGACAGAATCCTCCCCATAGGCTTTTTGAAATTCCTGTGTAGACATGCCGGCGGTCTCTGCAAATTGATTCAATTTAGAAACATTGCTGATACAGTCACCGAGTTCATCAGAAGTCATGCCGCAGCTTTCTGCCAACGCTTTAAAGTCCTTTGAAGAATTCGATTGCATTAGCTGTAAATCCCGCAGGGAATAACCGGTACGGTCAATGGCAGCTTGTGAACTCTCAAAGCTCAAAGAAGCAACGTTTAATATCTTTAGCAGTTTTGACCATGCACTGCCGCCGGCTTCTGCTTCAATACCCGCAGAAGAAAGTGCAGTTGCCAAAGCCATAATTTGTGGTTCTGTCAAACCTGTGATTTCTCCGGCAGAGGCGAGGCGGGTTGCCATTGCGACAATATCAGATTCTGTCGTTGCAAAGTTGTTTCCAAGGTCTACAATAACGGAACCCAGATTGTCGTAGTGATCTGCACTCATCTGTGTAATATTTGCAAACTTCGCCAAAGCAGAAGCAGCTTCTTCTGCACTTAAGTTGGTAGAATCCCCCAGCATGACCATGGTTTCTGTAAAGGAAAGAACATCATTGGTTTTGATGCCAAGCTGTCCGGCGGCTTCGGAAACCGCTGCAATATCTGTAGCACTGGAAGCAGTAGATTTTGATAAATCCAGAATGCCCTGTTTAATTGTGGACAGCTGTTCATCTGTACCATCTACGGTCTTCTTGACACCAGCAAAAGCATCTTCAAAATCAACAGCCGCTTTTGTAGCTCCGACAAGGACACCGGAAGCTGCTGCACTGAGCGGCGTTAATTTGGTTCCGACATCGGAAATTTTGTCACCGACGGACTGCATCTTTTCTCCAACATCAGATAGTTTCACCAAAGCTGATCTGGATTTGGTTGCTTGGTCTTCCAAATTCTTCAGTTTGTTTTCTGCATCAATGATCTCTCGTTGGAGTGCATCATACTGTTCCGGAGAAATGGGGCGTCCAAACTCCTCATCTACATTTTTAGCAGATTGTTTTAGGGCAGCTAATTTCTGTTCTGTCTCTTCAATTTCTTTTTGAAGGGCATCATACTTCTCTTTTGAAATGCTGCCGTCTGCAAGCTGTTTTTCTGCCTCTTCCGCTTGCTTTTTCAGCTTTTTGAGTTTCTCAGCAGTATCCTGAGTTTCGCTTTGAATCGGCGTGTACTTCTCTTTCCATGCATCATAGTTTCCGGCGGTTTTGGCTGCCTCCTCATTAGCAATTTTCAACGCCTGTAATTTTTCTTTTGTTTCTGAAATGGCATCCTTCAGGAGTCGTTGCTTCTGGGAGAGCAATTCTGTATTCGTTGGATCCAGTTTCAGCAAATTGTTGACATCCCTCAATTGCGATTGTGTGTTTCGGATATCTTTATTGACTGCTTCTAAGGATTTGGATAAGTTTGTGGTATCTCCACCGATTTTTACAGTAATCCCTTTGATACGGTCTGCCATATAAATTCACCTGCCTTTCTAAAAAACAACTTGACACCATATACGACACCATGTTATAATATAGAAAAGGAGGCATCCGGATGTCAAAATGGGATAAACTATTAGCACGCATCTGCTCTTTGTCAAAGGATATGCGTTTTGAAGAATTGAGGAAAGTTTTGGAAAGTTACGGCTATGAGATGCAGGCTCCAAGAAGCGGAAGCAGTCATTACACCTTTCGTAAAGTGGGTACCATGCCGATTACCATTCCAAAGCATGAACCAATTAAAAAAGCCTATGTGGAAAAGGTAAAAGAAGTCATTGAAAATCAGGAG
>JAUNJC010000161.1 GCA_030523195.1 Oscillospiraceae bacterium | reverse complement strand
TCATTATACCGTAACTTTGCAATTTTCTCAACTAATCAGAAAGCAGAGGCCAGTCCCTCCAATACGGAGCAACCACCTCTGCTTTTATTCTCCCACGTCCACAAACCGATACCCGCTCCCAACCACCGTTTCTATGTACCCATCTCCGATCTTTCGTCTGAGCGCATACACCACATTCGCCACCGCCGCCCCGCAATGCTCCGGGTCCGCTTTCCAGACTGCTTCGTAGATCATGGATTGTGAGAGAACCCAGGACGGGTGTTGAGCCAGGTAGAGTAAAGTAAAGAACTCATGGTGGGTGAGAGGGACGGAAATGCCGTTGTGGTAAACAGTCTGTTCATTGATGCGAATTTCCAGGTTGGGGAAGGTGAGTACAGATGGTGTGTGACGATTTGCGATATGCTCCATTATCGGCTCACCTTCCACTGCTGTTAGGATTTTATCCATGATGGGTTCTTCCGAATCCGAAAATGTTAGTATAAGGATTTTTCCTATGCATATCACCTCACAAACTATTATTTTGAAAGCTATATCTGGAACCTGTTTCGCAATTGCCTATTATTATATTTTCTTTCTCTCAATCACACAACCTTGATAAGCTATACCTGATGTTTGATATAAGATCTGAAAGTCAAGGCAGACCATATTGGAATTTCTATAATACTAAATCCCAAAAGTGCAAAAGGAATCCAGATGGAGATGGGACCTGCATATATAAAGTTTGTATCAATCAGTTCATAGAAGAAACTATTTGACAACCCCACGCCACCAATTGGGAAAAAGCAGCGAATCCACATACCAATATTTCCAGAAAACACTGCATTCAGAATCATCGGAACAAAGCAAAGCAATAATGCAATTACAGTGGTTGTATAAACCGTACTTAGTTTACTGGATAATAGTAATACAAGGCAAACAGAGGCAAACAGGGCAAACAAACCTGCCACCATTGTAATAATCTGTATCTGTCCAATGTTTATTGGCAAGAAACAGGTTGCAGAAAACGCCACTTGAATTGATGTTTTATATCCATCCCATCCAAAAGCAGTATTCACAATGATGAAGAAAATAAGAGTGCAGATTATATATAATGCTGTGACGATGGATAAAGTAACCTTGACTTTAGTTGAAGCCAATTTGTGCATCCCATATTTCGTACAGCGCAAAATCTGATCTGAGCCGGTTTGGTATTCTGATGAAAACACAGGAGCAGCAATAATTACTCCGATAATGACAAGAAAAACAATAAGAAATACCATATAATCTATAACTGCGCCGTCCACTCCGGGATAATATATAAACGGCATTTCTACCTTGCCATACATCTCTTGAGCCTGACTAATTGCAGATGGGTGTTCTTGTTGTTCCATGCTCATTAAAGCATCCAGCCGCCGATAACATTGGTTATAAAAATCCAACGCTTCCTGTTCTGATAAATTGCTAATATCAGCCGCCGATCCAGTTTGGGGATTTGCATAAACTTCTCTCAGCCGATAAATCCATCTATATATTGGAGCTATCTTCTCATGGTATTCGCTGGCAGGCATATCCCCGGTAAATATTCCATCTTCGCCATATTGACTTAATGCTTTTTGATATTGCTTTAGCGCAGTCGCAATCTTTTCAGGCTCTATTTCCCCAGTGTAATCTTCCCATGCTGCCTTTCTTAACTGGATAGCTTCTAATCCAGTTGCCGTAACAGAAGTGCCGTTATCAGACTCATAGGTGTACTCAATATAAGAAATAGGCAGATAGGATAATACTAATGTTAGCAGGAAACCAATCGCTATCAAAATACAGACTGATTTTGTTTTTAGCTGCCGTCTAAGTTCTACATAATACAAACGCATATTATTTCACCTCCTGATTCAAAGTTTCTTGAGGGAACAGATACAAATACAAATCTTCCAGATGCGGCGCAACCAACACAGAATTTTTAACAAGTGATTGCTCTGCAAGATAGCGAATCGAAACTCTCCCATCATTTTCATTACGGAGGTTCACAATTCGTAGTTTATGCTCGTATTCCGGTAACGCACTGGCAGGAATGGTAGTATTCCAAACCTTTCCTTCAACTAATTTTACCAATTCTTCCGTTGTACCTGTAGCAATCAGTTTTCCATCTTTCATAACAGCATTTTGCGTGGCAATATACTCAACGTCCGATACGATATGAGTAGAGATCAGCACGATACGATCATGTGCAAATTCTGATAGCAGATTTCTAAACCGCACACGTTCTCCAGGATCGAGGCCGCTGGTCGGCTCATCCAGGATCAATATTTCAGGCTCATTTAGTAATGCCTGTGCAATCCCAACTCGGCGTTTCATTCCACCAGACAACTTTGAAATTTTTTTATGCCGGACATCCGCTAATGTCAGTTTTAACAGAAGTTCATCAATTTTTCGTTTTGTATCTTGGGGAGATAGTCCCTTTAGTGCCGCTACATACTCTAAATAATCTACTACCGTAAATTCGGGGTAGAAACCAAATTCTTGTGGCAAGTAACCGAAAATATCACGATAACTTTCTTGTAGCGTTTCAATCGGTATTCCGTCATAAATCACCTTTCCAGATGTCGATTTCATAATTCCTGCAATGATTCGCATAAGCGTGGTCTTTCCAGCTCCATTCGCCCCCAAAAGACCCCAAACGCCCGGCGTGATTCTCAAAGAGATATTGTCCACAGCTTTCTTGTCATTAAATTGTTTAGAGACATTCTCAATATACAGCTCCATTATTAGGTCGCTCCTTTCTCAATTACGCCACCTGCATCTCTGTGTAGTCTGAACGATAAATAATATAACGATATTGAGAAATGCAGAAAAGCAATAACGCAATACATATAGCTATCCAACCAGCAGAGAGGGTTTGATGAAAAAATTGGGGACAGAATCGCTTCAGCAAAATCATTCCGCTAAAGAGCGATACACACATTCCGGTACAGCATGGTAAAAATCTTTCTGCTGAAATATGCCCCATTAAATACAAACATCCATAACTTGCAAGCAAAAATGGAAACACCAAATACAGCAATACGCTACCTGTATTTAATTGCGTCTTTAATATCGTCAGGAGGAATATCCCACCCAACATGAAAATATCGCCCACAGTAATTATCAATAACTTTGCCATAAGCAGCTTAATAGACGAAAAATATGTGGCTACTTCTATTTCGTGCATTTTATAGCGGAGCGCACGATGAATAAATGGAATTGCCGTCATCAAAATCAATATCGCTATACCGCTCAAAAGCATCGCTATATGTTCTTGATTGTGAAAAAGTATATTCCCCCAAAAAATAGATAGCATACTGCATACAGCGATCAGCATAAGCCCTTGTACCAGCCAAATCTTCCAACCAATAAATCGTATTTGTTGCAAGAGAAATGTTTTGAATTTAATTCGCTCACGCTTGGATTTGCGGCACATCTCTTGCCTTGCGGATAAAAGTGTTTCCTTCAAATGTGCTTCGCTGATTTGTGTGTCGGATAACTTTATAGCATCCTTTAAGCGATTTTCAATGTTCTCCATTGTTCTCCTCCTTCCTCATTTCCTTTTTGATTTGTTTAAGCGCAGACCGCAATCGAGATTGAACTGTGCGAAGCGGCTGATCCACAATTTCAGAGATTTCCCGAATTGTTAGGTCTTGTCCAAATCGCAGAAGCACAATTTCTTTTAGTTCATCAGGCAGATTTCTAACGAGATGCCTCAGTTGTATGTCTTCTATTACTTCTTCAAATCCTTTTTCTTCATACAGAAACTCTATCTGAAGTTCATCCAAAGAGGTGTCCGTCAACCATTTTTTCCTTTTCAGATCAATACAAGTATTTGAAGCAATCTGGTATAAAAACGATTTGAATTTTCCCTTGTGGATGTATCTATCCGAATATCGTATAACTTTCAAAAAGGTTTCTTGTGTTGCATCCTCCGCCAAAGAACGGTTAGGAGCGTGCCAGAGACAATAGCGCAAAATTTCAGGATAGTACGATGTTATCAATTCATCCAGCGCATTAAAGTCTCCCTGCTTAATTCTTAATATCAATTCATCTTCGCGCGCCAAAATAATTCCTCCTATGGACGTCCTCACATATATTATAACGAAT
>JAUNJC010000160.1 GCA_030523195.1 Oscillospiraceae bacterium | reverse complement strand
GATTACTTTGGGATTACTTTGGGAATCATCCTGTAAAATGCTTGGGATGTTCTGAAATTTATCGTAATTATTTACCGTAAATACGGTATATTTCGGATATTTGTACCTTGTGATTTCACCTGTGGATTCTAAGTGCTTAATGGCTGTCCTTACCATATCAATACTAAGCTTTGTTTCCTTTGCCAGAATCGCATAGCTAGACACCCGACTGCCACGTTTCACCGTAATTCCATGCCACTTGCTATCCTCAATGCTGACTGTGAGAAGCAGGTGCAGGAAAACGACCTTTGTATTGATGTCGTCATACCATTCCCATTTCAACAGAGAACGGTAAATTTTTACAAATCCACTTTCAAGCACCCGATTTCACCTCTTTTTTTAAAATGGCACATCCCCATCACCAAGGATTTCTTCAAAGTCACTCAAATCGCCAAGCTGTGCCTGTACATCCGCAGCGTAAGTATGGACACCGTTGTCCGCTGTATTAGCCGTCTGCGGCGTGCTGTAGGCGGTTTGTGTTGTTGACTGGTAGTTTTGCGGATTATTGTTATAATTGCCCTGTGCAGCTGTCTGCTGGCTCTCAGCGGCTTTCCTGCTTTCACCAAACGAAACGTTTTCTGCCTGTACTTCCATCGCATAATGTTTTACACCATTGCTGTCCGTGTAATCCGCATTTTGCAGCCTGCCTTCCACAATGATCATCGACCCTTTGTGGAAATATCGGCTTACAAATTCCGCCTGCTGCCGCCAACAAAGCACACCGATAAAATCTGCTTTCTGTTCGCTGCCCTTGCTATACTGCCGATTGACTGCAACCCGAATTCTGCACACGGAAACGCCGCTCTGTGTCTGCCGCAATTCTGGTTCTGCGCACAACCGCCCCATCAAAATAACTTTATTCAGCATGTTTTGTTTTTCCTTTCTGAAAATGTTCTTCCAGCTTCTGTGATGCCACACCATTCATGGTAGACCGAATGGTATTGCTGACCATCTCTTTTGCCCATGGAATGCCGGAAAGATAGTGCAGCATTCCCATAATTTCATCCGAAAAGCCAGTTTTATCACCGTCTGCCACACGACTATCTGACAATCCCAGCAAATAATCGGTTGATACGCCGTAATAGATTGCAAACGCTGCCACTCTTTCTAAAGGCGGATCATTGGTACCATGTTCATAACATCCGATCACGCTTGCAGACAGATAAAGATCATCTGCTACGTTGTAAATCGTTTTGCCGCGTTCCTGCCGCAGCTCCCGCAGCCGCTTTCCCAGTATGTTATCCTGCATGGTTGGTCTCCTTTCTCAGGGGACGCAAGGCAGCCTTGTATCCCCTGTAGCAATAATAAAAAATTTCTAACATTCGTTCTGCTGCATCCTGTTTCTGCACATAGGAAGTATGGATTCCGTACCGGCAGCCACTCTCAAACGCCTTGACACTGCCATACACCACCGCACCAATTTTCTGAATCCGCCGTCCCTGCATCAGCATCTGCTTGTCCGGAACGCAAAACTGCCGCAGTTCTTGTTCTGATGTCACACCCTCGACCATCAGCTCCAGATGTGCCGAAAAACATTTTGCTGTATAGAATTCCTTTTCCAGCCGCTCTCTGTCATGCATCAGGTTATTGTACAATTCATCGACGCAGCCTTTCCGCTCGACAACAGCAAGGTGTTCAAAACTTTTTCCGTCCATCTCAAAGGAATAATCCCCGAAATCCAGCTTTCGATTCTCTGTCGAAATCCCACTTGCATACAAATACTGCATAATATGTTGATTGCATTGCTCCCGTGTGTCACAGATAATTGTGACTTTTTTGGCAAATTCTTTTCTATCCGTCATCTTCCACCTCAAAATCATAAGCTGATTTATAATTGACTGGTTTTTGAATTTCTTTTCTTGCTCTGCAATAGTCGCACGTTCCGCATGGCATTGGAAGAAGTTTTCCTGATTTGATTTTCTGAAATCGGTTTACCATAGACTGGACAAATTCCAAAGCCGCATCCAGTACATCATCCGGAACCCAGAACAGTTCCAAATCTGGTTCTGGTTCTTTTGTGACGGCTGCAAGATAGAATGGGAGTGTTTTTCCAGTGTTTTGCCGTACGATTTCCCGATATACTGCACCTTGTATGTCATATCGCCAGAAATCAATAAAATGTAACTTTTGCTTTTTCTCCGGACTGTAAATCAGCTGAAAATCACGCACCACCTTTAAATCCACAATCATAATCCCATCGTGATAACTGTCAATCTTGGATTTAAACGGCACACCGCAAATTTCTCCGGTGAAAATTTTCTGCTTTTGACCGCCCATGTACTGCATGAATTTCTTATCACGTTGTACCCGTTGGATGATGTAATCTGCATGCCTGTATTGGGCTCTCAGTTCTCCTTTTTTGGTTACAATTTCCGGATGTGCAGAAACAAAAGATTCCAGTGTCCCTTCAAAAAAAGCATCCACATAGGAACCAACTAAGATGGCATCCGTAACCGTTCTGTGATATTCACTGTTTAATTCTGCCATCGTGCGTGCCTCGCAGTCCAGAAAAGACTTGAACTGCGAAACACTCATATAGGTTCGGTTGCTTTCCGGTGAAAAGTAATTCTCATTTGTCAGCATCCGGTTTTTCCTCCGCAAATGGATCTGGGGCTGGTGCTTTTTTGGTTGTAACGTCCTCTGCTTCCCCTTCCACATGGCAACCCATCAGCATCTCTGGGCAGTGAACCCGTGCAAAAAATGCACCAGCCCGATATGCCAGCATTTGTTCCGGCATGCTTTTCCACTTTTTGTTGCTCATCCAGCCTTCTTCGATTGCCATTGCAATGGTAATTTCTGTCCCGACCAGTTCTGTATCGCCATCTTTTGCAGTGATATAGCATCCTCTGTTGTTCGTTCCACGCTCTCCGGTATATATCACCCTGACATCCTGAAACCGCTGCCGGATAAACGACAGACAAGCTTGTCCGCTCCACGAAGGCTTTCCTTTTACCACATACAGCTGCTGCATGACCATGAGCGGAGAAACGCCCATTCTCTGTGCCATATCCACAGCAATCGCACAATCTCCTGGCTTTCCTGCATATGCAGTCGGCACAAGACCGCTGGCTGCAAAGACTTGACCAATTCGCATAGCGGATGCAAAGTCTGATATCATGGAAGGGGTACTTGCTTTCTTTTCCGGCATTGCCAGTTGATTTTTATCTGTAACATGTTCCATTTCAAACCTCCTGCATCATCAATGCATTCGCCGTGATTCGCTCTGTCAGCGATTCCAGCAGCATCTCATAGCAATCCTCACACAACCACTCCGAAAGAGAGGGAATCCGTTCCAATTCCTCTTCACCGGACACCTCTTTGCCACATCCATCACAATAGCAGTGCGGCACACGCCGCAGACCACAGCCCATGCAAACCTCGCAGCAGTTGCAGTCATTTTCATACCGTATCACGTTTTTCGACCCCCTCCAGAATCGTGTCATAGATGTCCTGTTCTTCCGGTGTGAGTTCAGTGTCAATCGTATCAATTTTACGATAAAGACGAGCATTTTCTCGGAACAACAAGACTCTATACAGCCTGTCCAAGACAGCATTTACTTCTTCTTCGCTCTCCATATTTCCGCCGTATGTATTGACCATGCAGGCTGCGGCATCAGTAAATGATGCGAAATCATCAGTTTTTTTCATGTTCCTGTTCCTCCTGATTTTTGATAACGTTCTGCTTGTCCGGAATCAGCAGTCCACCGCAATTATCACAGTGCAGCTTCCCATCCATTCCAAGATGCAATGGCACATTGCTGATACCGCAGTTTACACATTTTTCTTCCATGAAGTTGCTCCTCTCACACTTCAAAATGAATTTTAGCAGTTTCAACACAAGCAAGATACTCTTTGGCATATTTGCTGTCACAATGTGTTTCTTTTACCTTATCTTCAAATTCTTCTAATGTCCCTGAAAAGCATCCGCAAGAAACTGCAATGCTACCATTTTTTGTTTTGAACATTGTTGTGTTACGATTCACAGAACCAAATCCTTTGAAACAAATATAGTCATCATCGCCGTACACACGAGCATCATCGAATACCCATGCATTGCCACTATGGCTTA
>JAUNJC010000159.1 GCA_030523195.1 Oscillospiraceae bacterium | reverse complement strand
TTTAATAATAAGAGAAACATCTTGATACTCACTCGTTACAATTCCATGCTTTGTGAAATATTTCCGCATTATTTACAGATAATTTACAATAAAAATCGCAATTTTTTCCTTTTCATCCGTTTAACTTATTGAAGGGAGGGCAATTGGGAAATCCATGGATTTAAAAGAACAATACAAAAAAATATTTCAGTACTGTTATTTTCGTATGCCGAACTGTGAAATCGCAGAAGACTTGACCCAGGAGACCTTCCTTCGATTCCTGGAACATCCGGAGTATCACAAAAAAGGGGACGAATTACAATGCTTATATACCATTGCACGTAATCTATGCATTGATGAATACCGCAAAATATCACCAGAAGAGCTGTCGGAAGAACTGCCGGACAAGACAAATCTGGAAGCCGAACTGATTGACAGCATTACTCTTCGCAGCATTGTAGATACCCTACCAGAAGAAGAACGAGAGATGATTATGTTGCGGTATATCAATGAGGTTTCGATCTCAGATCTCAGCAAACTATACAATTTATCTTGGTTTGCGATGAATCGTAGAATCAAAAAAATTCTTACGAAAATGCAGAATGGATTGAAAAAGGAGGGGTTGGAATGCGTCGAAAATTCAGGCGGGCACTGAAAAATTTAAAGCAAGTCTATCATTTTCCGAATCCAACCCACGAAGATGCATTCTTTCAAAATCTGGAAGAAAAAACGGGTAAAAAAAACATTATTTTTCCGTTATTCAAAAATAAGACCAGTATCTTTCAGATAGCTTTTGTATGTACAGTTGTTACTATAATAGTAGGTGGATATGACATTTATCAAAATTACAAAACTGACAGAAACGATATTTTCATAGAGGAATCTAGCCCTTCTATGGAATCAGATGTTTTTCAGCCCGTGGAGAAGAAGACACAACCTATTTCCAGCACATCCCCAAAAACTTCCTCTTCCACTTTCACTTCTGTATCAAAAGAATCCGGCACATCTTTAAGAGATGAAAATGTTACCGACAGTACACAGACTATTCCAATTGCAACGCACAATCATACAAAAGTGTACCCAACAGAAGAACATCAAACAAGCCAGCCGCCAGTTCCAGCAACCATCCCAAAAGAATCGTTGTCAACCATGCAGACGGTTTCATCCACCAATACAGCGGCTGTCACAACCGGCACAACTGCAAAAACAACCACAGAGACAACTACAAAACCGATCATTTCTTCTACTACGATACCAACTCTCCCAAAACCAGAAGGTAATGTTGATTATCGGGTAACGCCATCCTACCAATATGAAAAAACAGAATATGTATTGAAAATAGACGATTTTTTAGAAAATTTTATTCCGCCTACCGATTGTACATCTTCTTTTTTTTCATGGGACAACTGTGCTGATTTATCTGATCTGATTGTGTCCGGAACAGTTCTTTCTGTTACCTACACCAGAGAAGGAGACAATCTTTGGACACAGGTCGATATCGAAATTACAACAGTTTACCAAGGAACATTACATCCGGGCGATAAAATATCCATTTACGAATCCGGTGGATATGTCCCCTTGTCAGAATTTCTGACATTATATCCGGAATGTAATTCTATGATTGAGATGCCAGAAGAGGCAATACAAAATGTCACCTGTTTTGATTCCGGCGAACAAATTACTTCTTCTATACAGGGAGAAAGTTGCTTATATTTTTTAAAAGAAGGTACAGACATTATTCCAGCAGGTGCCTACCTTTACACAGGAAATACAGATGATTCTCGCTATCAAGGAAATGATCCCAATTGGGAAAATGTTCTATATGGAGAGAATACACTGTCAACAGAGGAACTCATTGCCTATTTGCGAAATGAAGAATCATAAAAACCTATTTTTATCAAAAGGAGAAATGCATATGAAAAAAGAAATCGCAATGTTTACCGCTTCTGTCATGCTGATGAGTACCATGCAACTTTCTGCTTTTGCAGAAACAGCAGCACCTCAAACCATTCCATTTGCTGTCCCGGATACGTATTCGGAAACTGTAGAATTTCTAAACGATCACGGAAATATCTATGTGCAAGATAATTACATTTGTTTCTGCGGTCGTTTTGATGAATTTGCAGGTATTGTAAATGGCTTTCAGTCTGAAAATTCCACAGCGGAATTTACAATTCTATCCGAAGAATCTTATAAATTAGAAAATTTAGATGATGGATGGTATCATACAGTAACGGTATTTCAGGCAAAATCTGCCGGAACCCTTGACTTTACATGGACAGAGGACACTTCTGCTATATCTGGAAACACTGCCGATGTAGAAACACTTTATCACTTCACATTTTCTGTGGATAAATCGCTTCAGATAACACAAACAGATATTTTTTCTTTTACGCCGGACAGTATCCATGAAGCTGCTGTATTTGAAAAAGAAAACGGTTCGGTTTCCATCCAAAATGGTTATATCGTCTACTGCAAGGAATGCTGTGTGGATGGTGGATATGAGGTGTTTCTAAATACACAAGAGCCCTCTCTTGCGTATAATGTTGTTTTTGAAGAATATATTTCAAAGCAATATGCAGAACCGACTCCTCCTGGTGGTGATAGTACATTCTTTGTTCAGGTTCTAAAACCAAAGGGCAGTCGTGGCTATCTGAAACTAAATTGGACACAGCGACGAGAATGGGAAACAGATCCGATAGATTCGATTGCAAAAGTCTTTGACGTTGCACCCACAACCTCAGATATTACGGATATTACCGGTGTGACAGACTTTTGTACTTGTGTTAGGGCAGTAGACCTCTATACTAGAAAAGATATGCCGGATGTGACATTGGGCATATTCCTTCTATGTAATAATCCGAATGATATTGTTCCACAACCAATTCTGACCTGGAACACCAGTGATGATCCACAACATTATATTGATTACGTAAATGAGAATATCTACCCAGAGGATACTTATATTGCAATCGTTTCTATGCCAGATGATTATAATATTATGGTGGATCAATGTGTATGGTCATTACAAGGACAGGCTTATCTGGAAATTCCACTTGCCACAGATGCAGAAATCAAAGCAGATGGAATATTGGGAGATGCAAATGGGGATGGATTATTTACCGTTACCGATATTGTAACGTTGCAGAAATGGCTGCTCGGCTCTGGCACACTGCCGAAATGGAAAGCTACTGATTTTAACAAAGACGATACCATCAATGTCATTGATCTTTGCTTGATGAAGACAGCACTGCTGAAAAAAATAGAAGAAAACCCACCAATTGAAGCAACTAGTCTGACAGAAGAAGAAATTCTGAATCTGACAGATAATCAGGTAAAAACGCTTTATGAAGTAGGAACATTGCAAGATACCATTTATCGTTATCCCCTTCCAGAGGATATTGACCTGCAAAACACACCCGTGAGGTATTACTATCGTGATAAAGAAGACGAATTGTTGTATTACGCGTCTGCGGAAACGGATACAGAAGCACAGGCATTTGCAGAAGAATTCTTTATTCCGGAGAATGACAGCTATACCTTTGACGGTTGTGAAAAAATCTTTTCCAATGCAGATCTCTGGATCTACCGTTCCTACTACAGCAATGAAAAAGTGACAAACAAACCATATTATGTGCTGGTCTATAATAAAAACTATTATGATGCAGCAGAAAAAACAATACAGTTTGCATGGAATGAACAGTCTCTCTGGGAATTTCTGCCCCTGTATTACTCTTTTAATGGTATTCACTGCAATTTAAATTCGTTCTATACAGAAACAGAAGAACAAATTACTATGAGCGTTTACAATATTTATCGCAAGGGCAGCGCTGACTGGGGAATTAACGATGATATTGTCTTACAGAAAACGAGCTTTATCATTGATAAAGCAACCCGAACATTCAAAAAATCGGATACAATATTAAAATCCATTGAAATTCCTGACACTGCATGGGAATGTTTTCCGGTAAAATGAGAAACAAAAAATTTTCGAAATCAAAAATAGAACAACTGTCATAAAATTTTTATTCTGCACAAATCCATAAAAACGACAATAGAAAAAGTCCTCCTATGGTAAATAAGAATACTGCACCGCCCCAATTTGTACAGACAGCAGAAAAACGCCCCCTATGGCGTAATAT
>JAUNJC010000020.1 GCA_030523195.1 Oscillospiraceae bacterium | reverse complement strand
AGGTGCATACTGGGAAAGCATTCAAAAAGTAACCGCAGAAACCGGCTGGACAGAAGTCACCATTCCATTTTCCGATTTTCATGTACAACAATGGGGAACCACAGCCGATGCCCCAACCTTAAATGGAATTACAGAATTTTCTATCTATACAGGACAAAATGGCAATCCGGGCAGTGGTACTTGGTACTTTGATGAAGTTGGTTTATATCAAGATGGTGGTACCATCCCGGATGCAGAAGCAGTGGAAACCACTGGTACATTCTCCAAGCAGGCTCCGACAGATGTTATTTTCACAATTATCACAAATGGACATGCTGTTACTAGTATTACAGAAGGAGAAACCACTTTAACACAGGGCGTAGACTTTGCAATCAATGGCAGCCAATTCCGTTTTAATCAATCTTATCTGGAAACATTGACAGAAGGAACACATACTTATCATGTAACATTTGCAACCTGTCCAGATCTAGTACTAACCATTACAGTGAATGGTTCTACTGAACAGACAACAACAAGCACCACCACTGAAACTACCACAACTACAAGCATCACTGAAACCGCTACCACAGAAAAAACAAATGATCTGATCGGTGACACGAACTTAGACGGCAAGGTTGACCTGCTGGATGCAATTTGCCTAAATAAACATCTGGCAAATCAAATTGTACTGGAAGGACAAGCATTGCGGAATGCAAACTGTGATCAAACCGATGGAACGCTGACGGTGGAAGAATCAGATGGCAATGCGTTGATTAGCTATGTTGTTATGATGATTGCAAATCTACCAGTTGCATAATGTAAATTTAGAAATGCAGGAGGAAATGAAGAATGTTTAAATGGAAAAAGATAACTGCCCTTTGCACAGGCACAATTCTTAGTCTTTGTGGTATCCTTTCCGCTTTCGGACAGCCAAACTATGCAGAAGCTGCTACAGCTTCTGCACCGGAAGGTTTTGTTTATGCAGAAGGCACACATTTTATGTGCGATGGAGAACCATTTTATTTTGCTGGTTGTAATTCTTATGATATGTTTACACTTGGAGACGGTTCCAGCAATGATTCAACAGAAGCAATTGAAACCAAATTTATGAACAAATCTGCTATTGATGCGAGAATGCAGCAGATGCAGGACAATGGTGTCACTGTCCTGCGAACTTGGGGATTTTCCAATGAAACCTGGCATGGATTTGAACTAGCACCGGGAGAATACAATGAGGCAGAATTTATGCTGTTTGACTATATCATGTATTCTGCACAACAGCATGATATTCGTGTCATTATTACACTCGAAAACTACTGGGAGGCATACGGCGGCATTGATAAAAAACTAAGCTGGGCAGGTGCCGGAAGCGGCGGCAATCACAAAAGCCGTGCTGCTTATTTCACAAATGAAACCTGCAAACAATGGTATAAAGACTATGCAAAGCATTTTGCAGAACGGACAAACTATTTTACAGGTGTACAGTACAAAGATGATCCAACTGTATTCGCGTGGGATTTGATGAATGAACCACGATACCAAGATGCTGGAGAAGACAGCACTGGTCTAACACTGCGGTCTTGGATAGATGAAATGGCATCCTATATCAAGGAAGTTGATCCCAACCATATGGTCTATGCAGGCTTGGAAGGACATGGACTGAAATATGGATTTGGCGGTGACGAAGGCAATCCATTTGTATACATCCAGCAGTCCCCTTATATTGATTTTTGTTCTGCACACCCTTACCCAGATGAACACTGGGCAAATATGACACCAGAAGACACACGCACAACCATGATTCAATGGATTGAAGATTCCCATCAAGAAGTAGGAAAACCATTTGTTGTGACAGAATTCAATGTACATTCCTCTTTGGATGATGCAGATTATGAAGCATATTGGCGTGCGGTATTTGATACCATTGAAGAATATGATGCTGCTGGTGGATTGTTCTGGGAATTCAATGACAGAAAATTGAGTGAATTTACTGTAATGGACGGCGACCCAATTTTGACCTATTTTAAACAGCATTCGGAAAACATGAAAACCAAAACACCAATGAATAGTCTTTCTGTCAAAAATGGCGTCATAGATGTAGATGCACCGATTGATGTTTTGCTGACATATTTCCTGCAAACTGGAGAAATCACCGGTTTACAGTTAGATGACAATACTCTGACCGCTGAAACAGATTATACCATAGCAGATGGAATCATTACTGTACAAAAGTCCTTATTTTCTGGCATGGCAACAGGAGAACATACCATTCGCCTACTAACCTCCGACGGCAATCAACCAAACGTCACCATTCGTCTATACAGTGCAGCAGAGGAAGAAAAAAAGAGAAGCATCATTGATAATTTTGAATCCTACACGGATACCGATGCCATCTCTGCTGCATATGTACGCAATACCAACGGCGATTCCCTTGCAATTTCACTCAACAAAGAACATGTAAAAGAAGGCAATGCATCCATGCAGTATGCCTATAGTGTGGAAGCAAGCGGAGCTGGTTACTGCGGTGTTACTAAGAAATTAAATGGTGCAGATTGGACAGGCTTTGATGGAATCCACTTCTGGATTCTGTCAGATGGCAGCAATCGGGAAACCACGTTTCAATTTATAGATGGTGCAGGTGCATACTGGGAAAGCATTCAAAAAGTAACAGCTGAAACTGGCTGGACAGAAGTTACCATTCCATTCTCTGATTTTCATGTACAGCAATGGGGAACTGCGGCAGATGTTCCGACATTATCTGGTGTAACAGAATTTTCTATCTACACAGGACAGAATGGCAACCCCGGCAGTGGTATTTGGTACTTCGATGATATCGGTCTATATCAGAAAGGTGCTGTTACCACCACTACAACAATTATCACTACAACGACCACCACAGAAACAACTACCACTACAAACAGTACGAACTTCATGACAGAAACGACCACAACTACAAACAACACGGATTCCACTACCACAAATACCTCAAATGATCTGATTGGTGATACTAATTTGGATGGAAAAGTGGACTTGTTAGATGCAATTTGTCTGAATAAGCATCTAGCTAATCAGATTACATTGGAAGGACAAGCTCTGCGAAATGCAAACTGTTCCCAAAAAGATGGCACGCCAACAATAGATGAATCTGATGGCAGTGTATTGATTCAGTATGTAATCATGCTTGTCGAAAACTTGCCAGTTGTATAATGAAAAATAAAAATCTTCCATTATTATTTTCCGTTATAATAAACAACAATTAATTATTTTATAAACTCCTTAAATAGAATATAGAGCTAGAATGCCATCGTAGATAAACACTACGATGGCATTCTGGTTTTATGACATGCAAAAAATAAATTTCATCTACTCAATAACAAGCAGCATTTCTCTAAAAATATGTTTAATTTCTAGTATTCCGATTAATGTATTTAGGGGCATATTTTGAATATACAATTTTCTGACTATGATACAATCCATAATATCCAGATAACATATAACTTACAGCAATACAGATCAGAAAATATGGCATAGCACCCATGCCGAATAACTCAAATGCAATCAATAACGAGGTAATCGGACAATTGGTCACACCACAAAAAACGGCAATCATTCCAAGTGCTGCAAATAAGGACGGCGAAAGATGTAGCAACGAACCATACAGACATCCAAATGTTGCACCAATAAAGAAAGAGGGAACAATTTCACCACCTTTAAACCCCGCTGCCATAGTCAGTACCGTAAACAGCAATTTCATAAGAAAAGCATACCAAACCACCTGTCCAGAAAGTGCTCGCAATAAAACCGGCATCCCTGCTCCAAGATAGTCTGTATTATTCGGAAATAATCCGAGTATTACCAATATTATTGCAACACTTACAATCCGAATATAGGAATTTGGAATTTTCTTTCTTAAAAAACAGCCAGTTTCATGCAGCAAAATACAAAACAATACACTCAATCCTGCACAGCATAATCCCAATATGACAGTCGCCGCCAATGTTCCCAATGACCAATCCGGCATGGAAACAACTAGATATTCCTCTTGTTCTACACGACAAATCTTTGCAATAAAACTCGCATAGAATGATGCTGTCACACAGGGTACCAACGCTGCATAGTACATAATGCCAACACTGCCGACCTCCATTGCAAAGAAAACTGCTGCCAATGGTGTCCCAAATACAGCAGAAAAGGCTGCACTCATACCGCACATCACCAATACTCTCTTATCTGCCGGCTGTAAATGGAACCATCTCCCCAACAGATTTCCAAGACTGCCGCCAATTTGCAAAGCTGCCCCCTCTCTGCCAGAAGAACCACCGCATAAATGTGTCAGTATTGTAGAAACAAAAATCAAAGGTGCCATTCTTGCTGGAATTTCTGTTTTTGCATGTAAGGTAGAAAGAACCGTATCAGTTCCACTATCTTTTTCAAAATGAAAAGTTCGATAAATCCCTATAATCGCCAATCCACTAATTGGTAAAAACAATAAAAGAAATGGATATTGTGTCCGAAGCCAGGTAGCCCATGTCATACCCCATGCAAATGCTGCCCCAACACCACCAACAATTCCACCTGTCACCAACGATAACAGAAACCATCGAACCAACAGACGCAAATGTGATAAAATATGGATACTATAATGCAGCAATCTTGCTCGTATCCGTACTTGATATCGATTGCGTTTCAATATGTTCTCCCCCTTTTCCGAAAAAAAGCTGCCCGATTTTGACAGGCAGCTTCTTTTCCCCCTCGGAATATTTTTGTTTAATAATTTTCTGCTTTCACCTGAAAATAGGATTGCGGATGAGAGCAAACTGGACAAACTTCCGGTGCACGCTTTCCAATATGAATATGACCACAGTTTGCACATTCCCAAATAGTGTCACCGTCTTTTGAAAACACACAGCTGCTCTCAATGTTAGAAATCAACTTCCGAAAGCGTTCCTCGTGTATCTTTTCAATTTTTCCCACTTCCTCAAACAGGTAAGCAATCTGATCAAAGCCCTCTTCCTTTGCCTGCTCTGCAAACTCACGATACATATCCGCCCACTCAAAATGCTCTCCGCCAGCAGCATCCTGCAAATTATCCAGTGTATCCGCAATCTGACCGCCATGCAGCAACTTAAACCAGATTTTTGCATGTTCTTTTTCATTTGCAGCAGTCTCTTCAAAAATCTGTGCAATTTGCACATAGCCGTCTTTTTTGGCCTTAGACGCATAATATGTGTACTTATTTCTAGCCTGTGATTCCCCTGCAAATGCTGCCATTAAATTGGCTTCCGTACGACTTCCTTTTAATTCTTTCATGACTCTGTATTCTCCTTTTCCTTTTTTTGACATTCTGGACATACACCAATGAAGAGAATCTGATGCGATTCCATACGAAATCCCTTTGTATCCGCAATCTGATCATAAAGCTCTGCCTGATATGGCATATCCACATCAAAAACCTGATTGCAGATCCGACATTTCACATGATAATGTGGTGCAACATGAAAATCAAATCGATCCGCTCCATCTGGAATCGGAATCCGCAGACTTTCCCCCTGTTCAGAAAGCAATTTCAGATTCCGATAGACAGTTGCCT
Organism: Oscillospiraceae bacterium; assembly: GCA_030523195.1. Lineage (GTDB taxonomy): Bacteria > Bacillota > Clostridia > Oscillospirales > Ruminococcaceae > Ruminococcus_C. The sequence continues at coordinate 17,532 of JAUNJC010000020.1, read as the reverse complement.
TGCTAATCAATGGATTTTCTGTTGCTATAGCAAGATAAATTTCCTCCGCTGTGGGATGATTCCGCATACGCCGTACAGTTTCCAGTACCAGTCTGCGTTGCAACGTATTTCTGTTCTTCATGAAACTGTCTCCTTAATCAAGAATCGTTCTTAATTAAGATTTTAACCGAAAAATCAAAACTTGTCAAGTAGTTTTCTAAAAATTTTAAAAGCAAAATAAAAAATCTACTTATTTTTCCTCTATTTCGGCATCACAGAACGTAACATCTTCTCCTTGTAAAATTCGATTAGAAGTCCGCATTGCACACATCTTTCCACACATCGAACAGGTATGCCGTTCCTGTGGCGGACGGCTTTCAAAATAATCTCGTGCCTTTTGCGGATCCAAAGCACAGGCAAACATCTCTTCCCAGTCAATTTTTTGTCTGGCAGCACTCATGCGGTTATCCTGTTCTCTGGCATTGGGAATCCCATTGGCAATATCAGCAGCATGGGCAGCAATCTTAGAGGCAACAATTCCCTCTCGTACATCCTGTAAATTCGGAAGGCGAAGATGTTCTGCCGGTGTAACATAACAAAGAAAATTTGCACCATTTGCCGCTGCAATCGCACCACCAATGGCAGACGTAATATGGTCATAGCCCGGTGCAATATCTGTTACTAAAGGTCCCAGCACATAAAACGGTGCCCCATGGCACAGCCGTTTTTGCAATGCCATATTGGCAGCAATTTCATTCATTGCCATATGCCCCGGCCCTTCTACCATTACCTGCACATCTTTCTCCCAAGCACGCTTAGTCAGATTGCCCAATTCAATCAATTCACTGATTTGACCCGCATCTGTACTATCTGCAATCGAACCCGGACGCAAAGCATCCCCAAGACTAATGGTAACATCATATGCTCTTAAGATTTCCAAAACCTCATCATAATATTCATAAAACGGGTTTTCGTTTCCTGTCATTTCCATCCATGCAAAAATCAAAGAACCGCCTCGAGAAACAATATTGGTCAGCCGCTTCTGCCGTTTCAAAGCTTCCACTGCACGACGGTTGATACCAGCATGAATCGTCTGAAAATCCACACCTTCTTTGGCATGTGCCTCAATGACACGCAGAAAATCCTGTGCTGTAATCTCCTTTAAATCTTTTTCCAAATAACCAATAGCATCATACATAGGTACTGTACCGATCATAGCCGGTGACCTTTCAATCAGCTGCTTTCGAAATGTGCTAGTCTTTCCATAGTTGGACAAGTCCATAATTGCTTCGCAGCCAAATGCAATGGCGAGATCGACTTTTTTCATCTCATCTGTATAGTCATGGCAATCACCAGATACCCCCAGATTGACATTTATTTTTGTCCGCAAGCCAGTTCCAATTCCCTCCGCAGAAAGGGATGTATGGTGAATATTTGCCGGAATACAAATTGTACCCTCTGCAACACACTGTCGCAGCCATTCCACGTCAACATGTTCTTTCTCTGCTATCGTTTGCATTTGCGGTGTGATAATGTTTTTTCTTGCAGCTTCCATTTGTGTATGATAAGATTGCATTATAAAACCTCCATTTATATATTTTTATTCTTACATTTCAGGAAACTTTGCTTGATAATATCCAAGCTTATGGAATTCATACCATTGTAAAATTTTCTTTTCTGGTATCGTATGTAATGCCAACATAACTTCCCTTGCAAATTCCAATGCAGCGGTTCCGTTGGCCGTAATGATATTCTGATCACGAACCGCCTGCTGTAAAACATAGTTGTTTTCTCCCGTATAATTGCTTCCTGCCCACTGCTGCAAATCATGCAAATCATTACTCGTATGCTTTACGGTATTGAGAACACCCAATGTGCCTAAAAAAGCAGAAGCATCACAAATTGCACCGACTATTTTTTGATTTGCAACCGCATCCTGCACCAAAGGCGCAACCGCTTTCGCTGCATCCCTTCTCCAAGACATACCACCAATCAAAATCAAAGCGGTATAAGCATCGGGAACCGATTGTAAATCATAATCAGGAAGTATATGAAATCCACCAATTGATTGCACACACTCTGTTGTAAGAGAAACTGTTTTGATATAAAATTGCTCTTCTCCCAGCATATGCAGAGCAGAGGATAAATAGGCGGTCTCCCAATCAGCATACTGCTCTAATAAAACAAATAATATTGTCTTTTTCATTCTATGCTTTCCTTTCCAACGTTATGGCAAAGCGGGCCGTTTCCATGTCCAAGCTGCAAACCAGCTTGCATACAACTTGACACGTATTTTTTTGCCTGCCAAATACTTTCCTGCAAAGTGCAACCAACCGCTAATTTTGCAGCTATGGCAGAAGATAAGGTACACCCTGTCCCATGGGTATTTTTCGTCTGAATCCGTTTCCCCTTAAACTGATAACCTTGTGTTCCATCATACAGCACATCCACTGCATCTGCGGTCAGATGTCCACCTTTTATGAGAACTGCTGTATGATATTGCTTTGCCAACTGCTTTGCAGCCTGTTCCATCTCCGAAACAGCCTGCACTGGCTTTCCTAATAGCACCTCTGCCTCTGCAAGATTTGGCGTAATCAGCGTTGCCAGTGGAAACAACTGTTCCCGCATCGCTGCTATCGTTTCCTGCTGCGTGAGCGTTGCTCCAGACGTCGCAACCATAACCGGATCAACAACCACATAAGAAAATGCATACTGCGAGAGGATACGGCAAATCACCTGTACTTGTTCTGCGCTGGCTATCATGCCGATTTTCACTGCTTTTGGAGGAATATCCTCACAAACTGTACACAGCTGCTGCCACAGAAAATCAGCCGACACCGGTAAGATTTCCCTTACTCCCATTGTATTTTGTGCCGTTAGGGCGGTAATGACACTCATCCCATATACTTGTAATACCGTCATCGTTTTCAAATCTGCTTGAATCCCGGCACCGCCGCTGCTGTCACTGCCGGCAATCGTCAAAACGGGAACTCGTTCTATCATATGATTGTACCTCCGCAAACCATATCCGCAAATATTCGCATCTGTTTTGCAGCCGCTGTAATATCTGCTTGTGCAAAAATGGCAGATATTACAGCAATTCCCTGCCCATTAAAACCGGATAATTGCAACACATTTTCTGCGGTAATGCCGCCAATCGCAACAACCGGAATGGTAACGGATTGACAAATTGCCTGCAAAGTTTCCCATTGCAGCGGTGTTGCATCTTGTTTTGTAGCAGAACCAAATACGGCACCCGTTCCGATGTAATCTGCCCCATCCTGCTGTGCCTGAATTGCCTCCTGTACATTGTGTGCACTGGTACCAATCCATTTTTCTGTTCCCAATATTGCTCTCGCCTGTGCAATGCTAGCATCTGTTTGTCCAACATGCACGCCATCCGCACCGCTGTCTCTTGCGGCCTGCACATCGTCATTGATAATACATGGTACACGATAGGCATGGCAGAGTGACACAATTGGAATTGCTCGTTCTGTCAATTCTGCTGTACTACAATGCTTTTCCCGAATTTGCAGCATAGTGATACCGCCTTGCAAAGCCGCTTCCACACAGGCATATAATGTTTTACCTTGCAGCCAGCGAGAATCTGTAATCGCATAAAGCCGCATTTGAGATGACATGATTTGCATTGTCTTCTACGCTCCCTTCCATTATTTCTTCTATTTTTTCCCAGCAATCTTTTGTATAAAAAACAGCATACCGCAAAAAGCAGGTATGCTGTATTTTCCATTTTCATGGCATTTTCTGCATTCCCTACGTTGGCATAATCCAAATCAGGTCACCGGTCGGCATGTCTGCATACCCTCTCAGCGGCGTACAGCCACTCCCGTTATGCGAAAAATATCGTTTTTATGCGGAAGCCACAGCCTGTTTTCTCCGAAATACTTTCCGAAAAACATTCCGAAGAGAAGGTGCGACATATTCCAATGCTGCACAATATTTATCCACTATGACAATGACATAGCTTTCCTTATAGTGCGGCATCTGCCTAGTTGCAGGCCACATGTGTTTTTCGATGATATCCTGTTCCACATCATTCACAGTAAATTGTTCCATTGCATTCTGCAAAGCAACATGCGGATGATGTGCACTATGAGATTCGTTGGTTTCAGCACGATCATAATTTTCTGTTTCATAAAAATACAAATCATGCAACAAACCGGCACGAGCAGCGGAAACTGCATCCCAACGGAAAAATTTGCAAATCAAATAATTGTAATAAGAAACATTCACACTATGCTGAAATCGTGTTGTTTTGATATGATGGCGGTATTGTTTTAGAGCCTGTACAGACTCATTTTCCAACAAGTCAGCAACCAACTCATAATATGTCTGCTGTTTCAGATCCTTTCTGGAACCGATGGCTCTCAGCATGACGACACCTTCCTTTCATCTGTTTTCAGTGTATCAGATTTCACAGCATTTGTCAAGCCTTTTCCGCAAAATGCTGCAATGTAACATTTGCCTTTTTCCATGCTTGCAAAATCCGTCAACTTGTGCTATGATAATGCCATACATATTATCAGAAAGGTTGAATATTTTATGCAGCTCTCTTCTCAGACAAAAGGAATTTGTTTTCTGATTTTCTCTGCTTTTAGTTTTGCATGGATGAATGCATTTGTACGGCTGGCAGGGGATTTACCTTTTATTCAAAAAAGTTTTTTTCGAAATTTTATCGCATTATTAGTGGCACTCATCATGCTTCTAAAAGAACGTCAGCCACTCCGATGTGATAAAAAAAGTGGTAGTGCACTATTGCTGCGAGCTGTAATGGGAACAGTTGGTATCTTTTGCAATTTCTATGCCATTGATCGTCTTCCGATTTCAGATGCTTCTATGCTCAACAAGATGTCCCCATTTTTCTCTGTTTTGCTGGCATGGCTTCTATTGAAAGAACGTATCAGCTGGAAACAAATTGGCATCATACTGGGTGCCTTTCTTGGCAGTCTTCTCATCATTCAACCCACGTTCTCCAACACTTCCCTATTCGCCTCTTGTATCGGATTACTTGGCGGATTTGGGGCAGGATTTGCTTATACTATGGTTCGTTATCTTGGTACACGTCACATTCCGAAATCTTGGATTATTTTCTTTTTCTCTGCTTTCTCCTGTCTGGTGACATTGCCATGGCTTCTATTCCACTATGAACCAATGTGTGCGAGCCAGTTTTTTGCACTCATTGGAGCAGGCCTTGCTGCTGCCGGCGGACAATTTGGCGTTACAAATGCCTATTTCTATGCCGCACCAAAAGATATTTCTGTTTATGATTATACGCAAATTATTTTTGCAGCATTCCTTGGTTTTTTTCTATTTGATCAGATACCAGATAAATATAGTATTTTGGGTTACACAATTATCATCGGTATGGCAATCCTGATGTTTTTGTATCACAAACGAGAAGGAAAATGAGTCTATATACAAAGAGGGTTGATGCAAAAGATTGCATCAACCCTCTTTTCATTCTTTTTAAACTTCATCTGTGATAGGATCATCCAACTTTGTTCCGCACTTTCCACAGAATGCAAATTGATATTTTTCATCAAACTGCATACCACAACCCGAACAAACTCGTTTTCCTCTCATCTGTCGCAATTCGCTTCTCATGCTTTCAATTCTACGCTTTCTGTCATCAATATCAGCACAGAGTTCTTTCAGCTTTGCAGCTTCCTTTTCCTGGCTCTCATAATACAGCTCACCAATTTCCTGCATAACTTCCTGAATTCGCTCCCGTTCATAAACAATCTTTTTCCGCAGATTACTAACTTCAGAAGCATTCTTCGACATACCGGACACACTGCGGCTTGCACGTTCAAAAATATTTGCCATTGCCATCGACCCCTGTCTTTCATAATTTCAAATTTTCCACAAACAGCACAATTTCTGATGTGGAATACCGTAACGTATATATTAATTATACAACATTCTTCGCATTTTGTCAAGCAATTTTTAGACATATTTGCAACTATTTTCTAAAAAAGGACGTACAGGCAAGCCTGCACGTCCTCTTTTTCAGTTTCACTTTTTAAACAAAAGCAACAAATGCTTATACCTCTGGCAACGCACTGATTAACATAATTACATAGCTAATCAAGGAATTACCGTCATCTTCATTAACGGTAGGTGTACCATCAGCCTGATTGCAGTTTGCATTCCGCATTACCTGTTCACCCAGTGTAATCTGACCAGCCAGATACTTATTCAAAGAAATTGCATCCAACAAGTCAACCTTACCATCCAGGTTTACGTCACCAATCAAATCAGTACCCGGTGTCGTGGTACCACTGCCGCTTGTAGTGGTTGTTGTATCATTAGTGGTAGTAGTTGTTGTTGTAGTTGTTGTATCAGATGCTGTAACCGTAACCGTTACAGTTGCAGTTTTACCATCTGGAGAAGTAACAGTAATAGTAGTAGAACCTTCAGCCACACCTGTTACAGTGCCATCCGGAGAAACGGTTGCAATACTCGGATCCTTAGACTCGAATGTGCAGCCATCTACGTTCGGCTTCAGGGTTTCGGTTTCGCCAACCTTAACGGTTACATCAGACGGCGTTACGACCAAATCTTCTGAAACAGGACCTGGTGTCAGATCCGGATAAACTTCGGACATTGTACCCAAAGCCATCAGGATATCGCCTGCATGCCAGAATCTGTGCAGTGTGAAGTAGTAGTTATCCGTATTGCCGTCCTTCTCATAGTAAGACAGTGCTTCCTGATACATCGGATCACTCTTGTAGTTGGAACGAATATCAACGAATGCAACACCATTCTTAACGTCATCACCATTCGGCATCTTACCAGTATATCTGCTTGCAGACAGAACCTTACCCTGACCATTTGCCATCGTACCATCTGGCAGAACCAACTTGGTGTTCCACAGTCTCGGCAAGTTGGTATTGTGGTCAGCAACTGCTACGCCGATATCATCACGGAATGCATTCCATTCTCTGTCAAGGAGTTCCTTAGCCAGATACAGAGACTGCTGTGCACGAGCGGTCATATCTGTGGTAGAAGTACCTCTTGCAGACTGATAAGAAGTCTTACCAGCAGCCAGATCATTTGCTGTTACGCCTCTTGCAGCTGCATAGTAGATCAATGTGTTTGCCAAAGAAGATACGCATCCGAGGTCGCCGTCACCATAACCAACGATCGTTGCCTTCAGACCTGTATTTTCCTGATAAGAACCATTCCATGTATTCGGCTGACCTTCCCAGATCAAGCTAGCCGGAATGGAGAAGCTCTCATTATCATCTGTCACAGTACTCAAATCCGGAATAGAGAAATGAGACTTTTCTGTATCATATGGTTCATAGTAATCATCAAATTCAATGGTACCGCTTGCTTTACCCAAAACGGTGTTGTCCAGGAACCAACCTGTCCACTTGTCCAGAATGGTTTCCAGTGCGGTGGTCAAATCCATACCGCCGATGTTAATATTGCTCTTATCGCCTTCGGTCTTTACAACATAGTACAATTCTGCCAGACGCTGAACAGCCCATACTTGGTTACCAATCCAGTGATTAGAACCTGGGTCAGCATAAACCGGGTGTTCCAGATAGTACATATTATAGAAGGTATTCATACCTTTTGCCTGTGCATCTGCTGAATCATAACGACCATTCCAAGAGTTTGTACAACCACCAGCAATCATACCATCGTCTGACAACAGCCACAGATACATTTCAATCTGTCTCTTAAGAGATTCCGTATAATCCTGCGTTGCACCACTTGACTTCATGCCAGAATTCAAATCCTGATCATACAGCAATGCATAAGCAGCCAGTGGGTTTTGATAGAATTCATGACAGTGAGATGCACCGATCTGCCATGCCCAATCCTGACCTGATGTCAATGCACCGCCCCAAGAGGTATACCAGTTCATCAGATAGTGCTGACCATTGTCGCTGCCACCGTTTGCCCAAGAATTTGTAGCACCAATCTGCTTGTAGTACTTATCAAACATGTTGTTTCTCAGCTCGTCACCCATTTTACCGGCGAGTGCATTGATCTTTTGGCTGCCGCCCCACTTAGAGTTGACGCTCTGTTCGCCAACGCCCCATCTGTTTGCAGCATAGACTGCCTGAATGGCACGATCTTCTGCGTCCGGTGCATTGGTATAAGAGAACTGTTCTGCCGGGTTGTCTTCTGTGTTAAAGAAGCCCTTCATACCGCCGCTACCATTCAGACCATAGCCCTTATTGTGCAAGTCTACGCAGGCATGCGGAATGGTTTCCCAACAGGATTCCTGTTCACCACGCTGGAAGGTGTTGATCAAAACAAAAGAACCACCAACATTGGTCTGCTTGCCCTGACTGCCGTTTGCATTACCAAAACCATACCAGTCATCTACGTCTGCCAACCAGTGCATCAAATACAAACCCTTATCAGAGCCATATGCACTGCAGAAATTCTGGTGAATCGGGTTAGTAGCAGTATTACCCTGCTGCATATCGGTCGGATACAGTTCAATCTGTTCCCATTCATCCGAATAGGTTGCACTTAAAGAACTACCCTTACCCATAAAGTTCTGCTGGGTATCCGGAATCATAGTAGCTTCCATGGTGAGCCATGCCTTAGCCAGATCGCCAACGGATTCTGTAGAAGCATCCTTTGTGCCCTTAACCGTTACTTTGCCGCTGCTTGCCTTATTTACAATGTTATCACGCATTGCAGCTACCCATACTAAGTAGGACAATGCTTCTGATGTGGTTTCATGACCGTAGTCCGGTGCTTCGATACACAGTGTTTCAACAGAGTGATACGGAACGCCCAAACCACCGCTAACGGTAGATGTGCTAGACATATAACCGTTCTGCACACCGTTTGTAACAACGTCATCATACAAAGACATGAACCGTGCTGCATAGGTACTGTCACCATATGCTTCTGCCTTTGTTCTGGTACCAGCTGCGGAAGCAGCGGTCGGAACAATTGCACTGCATGTCATTGCAGCAGCCAGAATCGCTGCCAGAACAGTCTTGTTCTTTTTAAACTGCATGGAAAAATTTCCCCTTTCAAGAAATAGAATAATAGAGTAGAAATAACCTATGTAGCCGCCAGTATGTGTCTCCAGAACACGCATCCTTTCGTAGGTACGGTTACCAGTGTGTCCGCTCTGCCAAGCAGAAAGAACTGCACAATGACAGTACTGCCGTGCATTCATATCTTTTCACAAAATCCACACACAATGCGTCCACTTTTATATTCAAATTATACCGCAAGCCCCTGCAAATGTCAACCCTTCTTCCAAAAGAATCGTTTTTTTCGGCATTTTACACAGATTCAATTTCCTTCATTTGTGCAATCTGTCCACATTTTGCACCTATTTTTGCAATTTTATTCAATTTCGCCGTTTTTTCACTGTTTCCGTCTGCCTTTCACAAAATAACCATATAGATATGATAGGATAACATGGAGACGAATTTTCCAAAATCCGCACGATTTTCACAGCAACTTTTTCAGGGAATTTATCTGTTTTTTCCGTATTTAATGTAATGGTTACGTTTCGTCCATGACATATTAAAATTTTTTTGCGATAATAAAAAAGCATGCTTTTCGTTGTATTTATGAAAAAGCAGAAAGGAGATTTTTATGGTTGAAATTAAAAACCTGACCAAATACTATGGACAAAAAGCTGCCGTAAAAAATATCAGTTTTACCATAGAAGATCACGAAATTCTTGGCTTTCTTGGTCCAAACGGTGCTGGTAAGTCCACCACTCTGAATATGATCTGTGGCGTGATTCCCTCCAGTTCCGGCACCGTCATCATCAATGGCTTTGACATCGCCAAAGATCCCATTCGCGCAAAACGGTGTATCGGATTTCTGCCGGAAATTCCGCCGGTTTATCTGGATATGAAAGTAAAGGAATATCTGATATTTGTTGCTGGTTTAAAGGGGGTTCCAGCAGTAAAACGCAAAGCACAGGCTGCAAAAGCAATGGATCGGCTGCGGATTACCGATGTTGCAAACCGCCTGATCCGAAATCTCTCAAAAGGATATCGGCAGCGTGTCGGATTCGCACAGGCTTTGCTGGGGGATCCAGATATTTTAATTTTGGACGAGCCGACCGTTGGTCTTGACCCGGAACAGTTAATGGAAGTCCGTAATTTAATTCTGGAATTGAAGCAGGATCACACCGTCATTCTCAGTTCTCATATTCTGAGCGAAATCAGTGCAGTCTGCGACCGTGTGGTGATTATCAGCAAGGGAGAAATCCGTGCGATTGACACCATTGATAATCTGGAACAGCGAGCAGATACCAATCCCATTTTACATTTAAAAGTAAAAGGCACTTCACAAGATGTGGCAGCTGCCATGCGGCAGGTAGACGGTGTGGTAAACGTCTCTAATATTTCCCGCTTCAAAACAGGCATTTATACTTATGATGTGGAATTGACTGGCAGTGACATCCGCAATCCATTGTTGGCTGCCCTTCTGGTAAAAAAGTTTGAAGTACTGGAAGTACAGGAACAAAAAAAGAACCTCGAACAGGTATTTGTCAAGCTGGTCAACCAATCCGGCGAATCGCAGCGTTCTTCCCTACAGGAACTCATGGACGAACTGGCAGCAGAAGAAACCTCAGAACCGCAAGCAAAAGCAGATGCGGCAGAGGATGCAACAAATACGGATTGATAAGGAGGATTATCCCATATGTTTTCACTATATAAAAAGGAATTGCAGAGTTACTTCCTTTCTCCGGCAGCATATGCCGTGCTGGCGTTTTTTACACTGACATTTTCCTTGACAATGATCATGGATATTTCCAGTGCAACGGATTTATATGAATTTTCTTTCACCTCTCTGTTCTATGTAAACCTGTTTTATCTTGCCATTCTCTTTCCAGTTCTCACAATGCGAAGTTTCGCAGAAGAACGAAAAAATGGGACAGAAGTCCTGCTGCTCTCCAGTCCCATCAGCGTTACAAAAATTGTAATGGCAAAATTTTTAGCAACTGCAACGGTCTTCCTCATTATGCTGATCGTATCTTTATATTACCCGATTATCACAGCTTTAAACGGACATGTCATTCTTGCCAACTTGATTTGTACTTATATTGGTTTTTATCTGTTTGGCTTGGTTTGCATTGCGTTGGGCATTTTGATTTCTTCTTTTACAGAATCCATTATTCTGTCTATCGTAATGAGCGAAGCAGCCATGATTCTCCTGTTGTTGGTGGACAATATTGCAAATTATACTTTCTTTTCCAACATTCCAATTTTATCAGACTTGCTCCACTGGCTCTCTAACCAGCAGAAATTTATCACATTCTCCAATGGATATATGCAGATATCTGATCTGTTTGCTTACTTAACGGAAATTGTAGTATTCTTGCTGCTTACTATCATTTCTGTAGAAAAAAGACGTTGGAGCCGGAGGTAATCAACCATGGAAGAAAAAAAGTTTCACAATTTTAAAAATAAAAAGTTTTCCAGTTTGGCTTGGATTATGGCAATTCTGGTCATTGTGATTGCGGTCATTCTTAATATGATTGTATCCCAGTTAGACCTTGGCTGGGACATTTCTCCAAACAAACAATACAGCCTCGGGGAAACTACGACCTCTTATTTAGAGGAACTCGACCAGAATGGTACAAAAGTAGACTTCTATCTGCTTGCCAAAATGGATGACATTAAAAATAGTACAGATTCCCTTTCCTTATACCGTGCTTTAAAAGAATATGACTCACATGATTGCATCCATCTCATCGACATCGACCCCAATACAGATGAAGAAACTATGCAAAAAATCAATCCAGATAATACTTTAACGCTCAGCACTGGAGATATGGTCTTTGTTTGCGGCGATATCAAAAAAAGAATTCCAGGTAATACCATGTACAATACCAGCACAAATGAAGAAGGCACTGTTATCTCCCAAACCTTTAAGGGAGAAAATATTATCACAGGTGCTATTAAATCTGTCGTAGATGGCTTTACACCAACTGTCTACTTTTTGACAGGACATGGTGAAAAGTCCATGAGTGATAATTATACACAGTTCAAAAAGAACCTTGCAAACTATAACTATCAGGCAGATTCTCTGCTGCTCTCTGAATTAGATGCCGTACCAGAAGATGCAGCCATGATTATTGTTGCAGCACCTACTTCTGATATTTCAGATGAAGACAAAGAAAAACTAGATGCCTATTTGGACAATGGTGGTAATCTCTCCCTGCTCATGTCACCCAATGCCGGAAAATTCAATTATACAAATTTGGATCTGATTATGGAAGATTTCTGTATCATTATGGACTATGACCGTGTAACAGAAACAGATGCCACTATGCACGTTTCTGGTGATGACAGCACCATTCAGTGTAATCTGGTAGAATTAGACGATGATAGTGAAGCTGCCGATCTGACTTCTTCACTGATGAATGAAGGATTGATTCCATATATGTCTGAATCCAGAAGCTTCTATTTTGACAATATCAACAGTAATTATGGCAGAATGACCACAGCTTCCCTGCTGAATACCAATACGACCGCAGTTGGAGAGCCATATGGCGGTGAATATGATACGAAAAAAATTACGGACAGCGAATTGATGCTCGCCGGATATTCACAAGATAATACTCGCAATGCTGCAAAGCTGGCTGTTTTCGGAAATGCAGACTTCCTAGATGATACCCATCTGGAGGACAGCCGCTATCTGGTCGCCGTTTATCTTTACCTGAGCAGTATCAGCTGGATGTACGATACCGATATTGATATGGGAATCGACAGCAAATCCACTGTTTATGATGAAATTGCACTGACAAATGCCAGCACCGTCAGCAGCATCATGATACTATTTGCTGTATTGCCAATCGTAATTATCATAATTGGTACCGTTGTTTGGCTCAAACGGCGGAATAGCTGATAAAGCGGAGGGAACGTTGATGAAAAGACAGATCATTATTATTCTCTCATTGGTGTTGCTTGTTGGTATTACAATGGGTACCTATTTCTTGATCCGAAATCATAACGAGAAAAAACAGCAAGAAGAAACAGAAGAAGCGTCTGCCCTGCAATTGGTGCAGTTCAATTCCAGTAATATCAATAAAATTGAACTGCAAACACCAGACGGCACATACTCCGCAGTATTAAATGAAGCTGGTACATGGGAATTAGAGCAGGAAATGGATTTCAAAATCAATGTCTATTTTCTCAACTCTATAGCTGGATCTCTTTGCAACCTGACAGCTTCTGAAAATATTGGTCCAGCGACGGAAGAAACCAAAAAACAATATGAACTGGACGATCCATATATCGTAACACTCTCCACGGAAGAAGACTCCTGTACCTTGTATACTGGCAAATTGACAGCAACCAGCGAATACTATTATGTTATGACAGATACATCCGATGATATCTTTCTAGTAGAAGCAGACTATGGAGACTATCTTCGTCCAAATCGTAACTCTCTGAAAAATATTTATGTACAATCCAATCAGTCTTCTCCTATTGACCAAATGACTCTGACATATCAGGGAGAAATGATTTATGATCTACAAAAAAAGGAAGATGGAACCTGGGAAATACTAGAACCCATACAATCTGATTTTGTAGATTTGGTCAATATCAATCAATTACAAACAGATATTATGCAGCTTATCATTGATAAATTCGGAGACGAAAATGTCACTGAAGAGCAATATGCAAAATATGGTTTTGATGATCCGGCGTATATTTTTTATTTCTCGCAGGAAGACGGTACAGAAACCACCATTTATGCAAAGGAATATAATACTGAATCCGCTGACTTCGTAGAATGTCTGCAAAAAGAAACTGGACAAATTTTCTATTGTGCTGCCAATTATATCGGTCTTTTACAATCCACTACTTCCAACTTTTTAAGCAGCAGTGTTTATGATGTTGATATGGGCAAAGTTTCTGCTGTAGATGTACAAATGGAAGGAGAAACCCTTTCAATGGAAGTGGATACAGAAAATGATCAATATACTGTCAATGGGATTGATGTAGATGCACTTGGTTCCGACGCGGTTTCTGCATTGAAGAATTTTTATGAAACAATCTCAAATATGACCGCAGATACCTACTACCCCATGGAAACACTGCCTGATAGTGAACCAGCTATTTCCATCACATATACTTTGACAGATGGCAGCAAGGAAGTCATTACCCTGCTGAAAAAAGATGAGGAAACCTACTATGCACTGCGAAATGGAGAATACTCTAATTTGCTAGTAGACCGTTCCTTGTTCACCACCAGACAAGGCATTTTGGAAATGTACAATCGTTTGAAAAAAGCAATTGGTCTGACAGACTAATGCACCAGGAACAAGAAGCGGCAGCCTGAACCTGTCGCTTCTTCTTTTGTACAATTTCTATTTTTCCGTAAAACGGAAGGCTGCATGCTATTGACAAATGTGTTTTTCTGTATTATAATTAACATGGTGTATTATACTAGCGATTTTTGCACATTTCCTGCCCAAACAGCAGCCGCAAAAATGAAAACCAGATTCCATCAAATTTAGAGGTGTAACCATGATCATTCGCAATAAGTATACAGGTAAAATTAACTGGATTCCCCTGCTTGGTATCATAGCAGGTGCATTGTTTCTCATTGTTCTCATCACAGTTATTCTTTCAGAAGTATTCCGAGATAATACAGTGCAGAGCAGTACCTCCGCATCTGCAAACAATGGAAATATGATTGCCCAACCAATTACTGATATTTCCTATAGTGAATCTGAGGACGGTTCTATGCTCATTGACAATTATCCTGAATATGCAGAAACAGATCGAAAACTGACCGGAGACAATATCTACAGTAAATACGCTGTCCTGCTGGATGTTACCAACAATGAAATCTTGGCAGATCGCAACTGTGAACAAAAAATGTATCCTGCTTCCATGACAAAGTTGATGTCACTTCTAATCGCAGTGGAGAATATCAAAGACTTCAATGACACCTATACGATTACCTATGAATTGATTTCTCCATTAATTGAACAGGAAGCTGCGAGAGCAGGTTTTGAATCTGGAGAAACGGTTTCCATCACAGACCTATTATACGGCATGGCACTTCCTTCTGGTGCAGATGCAACAATGGCAATTGTAGACTATGTTTCTGGTAATGAAGAAACTTTCGTGGCTTTGATGAACCAAAAGGCAAAGGCACTCGGTATGAATCATACACATTTTGCAAATGCAATTGGTCTGCATGATGAAAATCACTATTCTACTGCATTAGATATTGCCATCCTGATGAAAGCAGCAATGGAAAATCCAACCTGTCGCCAAATTCTTGGCAGTGTAGAATACCACACTACACCAACACAACAACACCCAAACGGAATGATTCTGTTGAGCAGTATGTATAAGCGAATGTATGGAAATGAAGTGAAAAACATGACGATCATTGGTGGAAAAACTGGTTTTACGGATCAGGCAATGCAATGCCTTGCAAGCTATGCAACGGCTGTAGACGGCAATGAGTATGTGGTGGTTACCGCATATGCCCCCACTGAAATGAATCCGATTTTCGACAGCTTTGCAATGTATGGATTGGTCAATGATGGTTATGAAATGCCAACACATTTGGAAAAAACAACATATCCGCCCACACAAACTACAACAGATGAAAGTGAAACAGAAAATAATGACACCAGCGGAGAAGAAACCTCTACAGAAAATGAAGATCTCGAAGATAGTGATTCGGAATTTGGAGAACAAATGACAGATCCAGAAGAAGATACATCAACGGAATTTTATGATTAAAGGAGATGGAGATGTGAAACGAAAGCCAAAAAAGCAGTTGCAGTTTGTCTACGTTATTGTAGCACTTGCTTTTTTAATTTGCATCATTTTGGTTGTTGATTCTGCAATTCGCATGATTACACGTGCCAATGTTACCTATGTTGTTAGTGATGGCTCCTTTTCAACGGAAACCAATTCAAATGGTATTCCAGAAGCAACGGACAAACCAACAGAAACTACAAAGAAAAACAACAAAAAAAATAAAGATGAGGAACCAACCACTACCACCCAACAAGAGGATCCCAACTATGACACCATTACCCTTTCCGATTCTGACTTGCACAATGGTGCTTTGGTGATGGTCAGCAATACTTGTCCATACTCTGGAAAAACAGATTTCACAGATTTCTCTACACTTTATGATACCTGCGTAAAATTCCGATCGGAAACGCTTACCTTCCAGCCGGAAATGAGAAATCCTATGGTAGAATTGTTTGAAGCCTATCAAGCATCACAAGGTTCTGTCAATCTGCAAATTCACAGTACCAGCGTGACCAATACAGATTATGACAGCCTGTATACCAATGTACTCTCTGAACGAAGCAGCGGGTATTCATTTGATATTGGCTTAATTACTTCCACTGGTGAAGTAGTGGCATACTTAACAAAACGAAATGAATGGATGGTTGCTAATTGTTGGTATTATGGTTTCATCCTTCGTTACCCAGATGATAAAACTAGCGTTACTGGTGTAGATTATATGCCGCATCACTTCCGCTATGTTGGTTTACCGCATTCTCTGATTATGTATGAAAACAACTATTGTTTAGAGGAATATCTGGACTATATAAAATCCTATACAGTAGACGCCCCGCTCACTTATACCAGCGGAGATATTACCTATGAAATTTACTACTATGCAGCTAGCAACACTGGATCGACAGAAGTGAAAATTCCAAAGAAAAATAACTACAGTATTTCCGGAAATAACACAGACGGTTTCATTATCACAACACAACATAGTGCTTCTGAGAGCAGTCAAGCTGCTACAGAAGAATAAACGATAAAATAAAACAGTTGTTTGCACATCTTAGCAGCAAGCAACTGTTTTTATTTTATCATAAAATCACATCATCCTCCTATTAATATGTCATCTTCTTCAATCCGCTGCATCCATATAACAGTATCACAATTTCCATAGCGATTATATCGATTCAAACCATACAAACAATCTGGATCTCGTGTAATTTGATTCGGTGCTTCCCGACAATTCAATGTGATTAAAATTCCTAGTTCCTGTAAAATACTGCGACTTTCCGGACAAAGAAATCCATATGGATAAGCAAACAAAAACGGCTGCATTTGTAACTCTTCTTGAAAACGAGTTTGCAACATTCCCAAATCCTCCAGCAGCAGCATATGATACGTTTCCTCTGATTCTCCATCTGTTATAGCACATCCACAACGCCCTGCATTACTGTGCAATGCATATGTATGACTCCCAAGTTCCACTCGTCCAGATTCTAACAAAGCTTGCAAATCTGACCATGTCAAATAAGAATAAGCATCCACATGCGGTGATTCTGGTGCAAGCTTATCTGTAAATTCCCCAACAACCGAAATCACTGCACACATATCATACTCTTCTAATAGTGGCAATACAAGACTGTAGTTATTATAAAAACCATCATCAAATGTCAGCATAATAGGACGTTCTGGAAGCACACCAATTCCATTGGTGTAATCAATTAACTGTGCAGCTGAAATCGTTGTGTAGCCATGTTCTTTCAAATACTGTAAGTCAGCAGAAAATGTTTGTGGCCGAATC
>JAUNJC010000158.1 GCA_030523195.1 Oscillospiraceae bacterium | reverse complement strand
CGGACAGAACCATCACAGATGATGGCTTTCTTATCCTGATACATCGGCATGTGTGCCCATTTCATCACCAGTTTCTGTTTCGGTGAAAGTTTCGTAATCGGTTCCATCGTTTCCTCCTAATGTGTCATATAGTCTGGATGTCTGCTTTTCCGGCTGCTGTTCGGATTCTGCTTTCTGCTGGATGCCTCGTTCCCGCAGTTCAAAATAAAGCCGGATGGCTTGCATATCGCCGTCTTGTATTTTGCGGCACAAGGCTTTCCAGACCATTGCAAGCTCTGCATCTGCATACTGAGAAACCAGACTGTTCACCAGTGCGACAAAGTCCGGATTTCGCAGCCATCTGTAAAGCGTTCGTGGTGTCACACCGGCTTTTTCTGCAATATCCGATTTTGTGCCGGAAAAGTCTGGATTTGCTAACAATTCTGCTGCAACCGCCATCCGTGCGTCTATTATGGTATTTTCTGTATGTGTGACATTTTGTGACATCCTCCTCCCTCCGTTTTTCAGGTATCAAAAATCCGGTAGGGGAAACCTACCGGATTTCATTTTTCGATATTATCATTATAGCACATTGCAACTGTGCCAAACAAGGTCATTTTTTCAGCAATTCCATTGCAGCTTTATGCATTCGCTTCGATGTGCGTTCTGAAATATACATCATCTCATTAACCTGTTCCCATTTATAGCCCTCTATGTAACGACATCGCATCAACATCCGCAGATCGGATGGTAAGACAGAAATAGCACGCTCCACAGTAATGATGTCCTGCATCAGGTCTGCTTTTTTCTCCTCATACAGTGCAGACAACTCTTCCAGCCGCTCTATGTACCTCTGCACAGCCGCTACCGGCTCTCCCTTGCTCTTTGGCTCACTGTCATAGCAAACTGCCTTTGTGCTGCGTGCGTCCGCCCTGAGCGTCTCTATGCGTCTGCTGATTTGTTGTAATTCTCTGCGTTTTGCACTGCACTGCATCAGCGTTTCCTTTGTCATTTCCTGCACCTCACACAAAATATAGATTTTTACGGAAATTTTCATTCTTATTATACTACATTTTGTGGATTTTTGCAATAGCTTTTTGGAAATTATTCTGGTACGTAAGGCTCTGGTAGTGGCATCCAGGCGACCGCATTCACCTTATTTAAGCTGTAGTTATACCAGAAACGCTTTTCGCAGAATGTATATCCTGCAACATATACACGTCCTTTATCGTCTGTAATAATAAAATCGTCTGACTGTTTATTCCATTCTCTTCCATACTCATCAATCCAATTTTTCGGCTGTTCCGGCAATCTCTCAGACACCGGAATCCAGTTCGTTCCATTTTTCATTCGTCCTTTCATATCATTGGCGTCCTCTGCCGACAATTTTAGCAGCCTTTTGAGTTCAGCATTTTCCTTCTGCAAAGTATCTATTTTTATGATTCTCTCATCACAGAGACGGTTTAATCCATAATTACATTTCATAAGTACATAATCAGAATTGCACCATCCTGATCTATGAGGGCAGCTATCGAAAAATTTACATGGCATTTTTAATCATCCCCCTAAATCAGGGAATGGACATTCCCATCTATAATCATCGAACTCAATTACATCATCTTTAATCACTTCACCATGTTCAATGATAACTTCTTGGTTAAATTCCATTCCTCTTTCGCATCCATAAAGTCGGAAATCAACGTTGTAATGTTTTGACATTTCAATGAAGGGTTCTTCGTCGATTGCCCACGCTGCACCATGTTTTTCCGTCATGCAAGTTCCACTTCCCATGAGCAAACAGCCTTGCAATTGTTTCCGCCTCAACCGTTACCGGCATCACAGAATCTACATCGCCCAGTAAATTACACGCTTCATCAATGGCTTCGTCCCAGCCTTTGAAATAATCCTCTTCCGCACCAGCACCGCCGATGTAGTTCAACATGGCATATACTTCCCGGCGGCGAACCAAATCATCTGGAATATCATCAAAGTCCAGATTATTGTATTGCAGTTCGATGTATTTTTTCATCTTTTCAAAACTCCTTCCGGCTTTCCGCTTCCGTCTATGATTTCAATCTGCAATTGAATTCGATTCAAGTCAATTCCGTATGTTTCTTTCAAATGCAGAACCTGTTCTGCTGCACTGGGATTTTTCCCGAAAATCGGCGGCATTTCTGCGATTGCCTTGACATTCTCATACAGGTCTGTCAGCCGTTTTCCACGCCATTTTTTATGCCATTCCAAAGCCGTCATACACATGGCAACACCTTGCAAGACCGCAGATTCGAAAATGCATTTTACTTCCGCTTCGGTGTACAGATTCTTTGCTTTCAGGTCATTGCGTTTCATTGCCATTTCCTCCGATTCCTGTACATGAATCTTCTCCAAAAATCAGATAATCACATGAAACGTTAAGAAATTTTGCAATTGTGCCAAGCATTTCTGCAGAAATTTTTCTTTTATCATTAACATAATGTGCTACCGTCGGTTCAGTGCATCCTATTTTTTTCGCTAATGCATCAAACGTTACACCTTTAATATTCAACATCTTTTTGATTCTTCCACCAATTGTAGTAGGGCATTCTGCTTTTTTTGCCTCTAATTCCTTAATCTGATTTTTCAGTAATTCAATTTTTTCATCAATGCTTTTCATTCCTTATATCTCCGTCCCTCTCTGCAACTTTTTCGCACAAGCGGCAACCTGTGCAGATTCTTCCATTGCTCTTATAACTGCATTTTCCATTTCCTGTGCGATTTTCATCGCTGCTGCTATATCATTTTCCCGTACACACTTATGCAAACGATTCCAGCAATCCCATGCCGCACGAATTTCATTGTTTGTTTCCTGCATCTCTTCCAGCAATACACTTTCCGCTTCGTGAAGGGAATGGTATTTCATATTCTCATATTTCATGGTGCAATTCTTAAGCTCTGATGCAACAGCAGCTTTTACTGCCGATTTTGTCTTTTCTGCTATCATAATCTACCTCCGTGTCCGCATATTTCGCTCTTTTTCTTCTTTGATTTTGATTTTCGCATGATAGGACATTTCATCAATTCGCCCTGCTAATGCTGTGTCCATGGATTCTATTTCATCCAGCGTATATTCTGTAGAAAGAATGAACAGCTTTCTTGCATTATATCTCGCATTGATTACATCAAAAGCAACCGCCGCCATTTTGGGATAAGCCTTATAATTCTTCAAAAAATCATCTATGTACAAGACTTCTGCATTTTTAATCTCTTCCATAATGCGTTGCCGTACTTCGTAGTGATAGGCATTCGCATCCAATTCCCGAAACAAGTCACCCCATATTTTGTAAGAAACTTGTTTTCCATTTTGTATCAAATGATTGCAAACCGCTGTGCAGATATGGGTTTTCCCACTGCCGGACTGACCGCTGACAAACAGCCACATGGCAGACTGTTCCGTGGCATATTTTAAGGCAATCTCTTTTACAATTTTCTGCCATGGCTCATCCGTCCGATAGCTGTCAAACGTACAGCGTTCCAATAACAGCCCAAGCCCGCTTTCCATCATCCGCCGCTTTGCAAGACGCTGCTTCATGCATGCACACGGCTGGCTCGTAAAATAACCGTCTTTCAGATAATAGATCACGCCACGGTTTCGGCAGATTTCGCAGGAAATGCCGTCCAACTTATCCAATGCACCGGTTTCTGTGTTCGCCCATGAAACACGTGCTGCATCGTATGCCTGCAAATCAAATGAACCCTTCTCCATCGGTGGCACTTTCTGTTGTATCTGCTGCCGTACCTCCTCCGGTATCAGGTCTGTCAAATGTGCCATTGTTTCCGCCATTATATTTTCCCTCCAGTATTTTTACAAAGTTTGCATCTTTCATCATCCAGTCAAAGCTTGCTGACCAATTTCGGTCATTGCCGCCTTTTAAAAATCTGCTGCTTTCCGCATTTTGAAAGACGGCTTGAAAGTCTTCCATCCGATAGATTTTACAGCGGGCTGAAATGGCTTTCCGCCGATTCTCTGATATCCCTCTTAATTTTGGATAGGACTTGCAAATCTCATGATACAAATCCACAATTTCACTTACTGTTATATCTTCTTTTTTTCTTTTATATTATTTTATATTCTTATACTGTTGGGACGACTTTGGGATTAATTTTGGATTAATTTGGGAA
>JAUNJC010000019.1 GCA_030523195.1 Oscillospiraceae bacterium | reverse complement strand
GCATGGCTGTATAAATTTGTTCAATTTCATCATCTGAATAATCCTGTATTATTTCTCTTATCTGGTGTAACCTTGTTTCTGCCTTTTTCAGTACTATTTTATTGTAAGCTTTCTGCGCCAGCAGTCCAGGCAGCTCTTTATTATTTCTTGGAATATAATTTCCATTTTTATTGTCTGTACAATGATAATAGCGCACATAATTTTTATCTTTTGAGATGCGGAGATATCCATCCGGCGCTGTAATCAGAGATACGCTGACGTTATTTACAATTTTTTCCAGACGTTTTTGCTCCTGCAAAAGCATATCAACGGTATGGTATTTTTATCCCATGAACAAATGGTGAATGCCGACTGTGTTGCAGATGACGTGCTGGATGAAGCGGATGTTGCTGTAATTTTGCAGCACCTGATTGGTCGTTACACAGCGTTGCCAATTTGTTAAGTTTGTTCTCTTACGAAAATCACAAAAAAAAGACCTGTGCTGCCGGAAAAACGGCAGTGGAGGTCTTTTTTCTATTATAGATACTAGAAAACAGACAAGTGTTGTATTTTGTTATAATTTCTTGCAGTTTGTCAATGGAATTTATTTCGCATTTATTGTGTGGTTATAAAAAGAACAGCCTGAGAAGATTGTGATCCGCTCAGGCTGTGTTTTGTTGGATGGTTTTTAGAATTTACTTTGTTTTTTTACGACCGCAGTTGCGTTTCGGCTGGGTCTTTGTAGTTGTGCTTGCAACTGTTTTTGCAGTTGTGGCTGTAGTCTTTGCTGCTGTTGCAGTTTCTTTTACAGGTTCTTTTGCCGGAGCAGCCTTAACTTCTTCTTTTATAGCTGTTTCTGTTGGAGCAGCCTTAACTTCTTCTTTTATGGTTGCTTCTGCCGCAGCAGTCTTGACTTCCTCTTTTACTACTTTTTCTACTGGAGCAGCTGCCTTTTTCGGAGCCGGTACGGTTGCGAACAGCTTTGCAGCAGATTCCATGCAGCCATCTACAGAAGCCGTTCCTGCTGCAACTGCTTCCGGCAAAGTGGTTTCTCTCCGCAACAGTGCAAACAAAGTGCTGTTCGGCAGTGTTACAGAAGCAGTATTATCACGATAGTCATATGGTTGTACATTCAATACGCCGTTGGTTGCCTCAACATAAAAAATGCCTGCTCCCTCTTCTGTCACTTCGATCTGTACTGCCATGTGATCGCTTAGGTTGCTGGCATCTGCCTTGGCAAAGCCTGCTTTTGCAGCGTCAAACATTTCAAAAAACGTCATAAGTAATCGTCCTTTCTGCATGACATTGCGGAAACGCAATGCCGCTTGTCTTTTGTAGGATGGGTTTTCCCGTTTGGAAACCCTTTTGCACACTGCATACAGTATAGCAGAAAGGAGAAAAAAAGTCAATCCAAATACAAATAAATCATGAAAAAAACGTGGAAATATTTATCTCGTGCCGAAATTTTTGCTTGAATTTTGTGCAGAATTACGGAAACATTCCATTTATCTCGTTTCGATTGCTTCATAAAACCATTTTAATTGGGATTTCAGTGAAGTGGAATATCAAAAAAATAAAAAAAGAACGAAATCCCCTTGACAAATCAAAAAAAATCCGTTATACTTGTAAAGCAGTCTACCTTTACAGACAACGGAGGGCTGGACATGGCAAAAGATTTGCGAATAATCCTTCTGCTGGATTGCTATGGGGCATTTTTAACGCCGAGACAGCAGGAGATGATGATGCATTATTACAGTGAAGACTTGTCGCTCGGGGAAATTGCTGCCCTGACGGGAACAACTCGACAGGCAGTGCGGGACAGTGTCAAGCGGAGCGAACAAGTACTCAATCATATGGAAGAAAAATTACAATTCGCAGAGAAGCTCTGTGCATTGCGGCAGAATTATGCTGTGATTGCAGAGACCGCTGCCACACTGGCAGAAACCTGTCAGGAAACGGCGGTGCAGGATGCCTGTACGGCAATTCGCAGCAGCGTAGCGGCGGGATTGCAGCTTCTATAAAGGAAAAACGACAGCAAGGAGGGTTTTGCAATGGCATTTGAAGGATTATCAGATAAGCTGGGAAATGTGTTCAAAAAACTGCGGGCGCATGGGAAGCTTACAGAAGCAGACGTAAAAGAAGCCATGCGGGAAGTCCGGATGGCATTGCTGGAAGCGGATGTCAGTTATAAAGTTGTAAAAGATTTTGTGGCAAAGGTTTCTGCCCGTGCGGTCGGAGAAGAAGTGCTGAACAGTCTGACACCGGCACAGCAGGTGGTTAAGATTGTAAACGAAGAGCTTTGTGCTTTGATGGGAAACAGCAATGCAAGAATTAACTTTCCATCGAAACCGCCTTGTGTGATTATGTTCTGTGGCTTGCAGGGTTCCGGTAAAACGACTCACGCAGCCAAGCTGGCAAAGATGATGAAAAAAGAAGGACATTATCCGCTGTTGGTTGCATGTGACATTTATCGTCCGGCTGCCATTCACCAGTTGCAGGTGGTCGGCGAACGGGCAGGGGTAAAGGTCTTTGAAATGGGACAAATTTCCCCGATGATTATTGCTAGAGAAGCCATGAAATATGCCAAAGACCATGGCAATGATGTGGTGATTTTGGATACTGCCGGACGGCTGCACATTGATCTAGAGCTGATGGAAGAACTGAAGCAGCTGAAAGCATTGACCAATCCCAATGAAATTATGCTGGTGGTCGATGCGATGACGGGTCAGGATGCCGTGAATGTGGCAAAGGCATTTGACGACGCTTTGGGGATTGACAGTGTTCTGATGTCCAAGCTGGACTCCGATACCAGAGGCGGTGCAGCGTTGTCGGTTCTGGCAGTCACGGGCAAGCCGATTAAGTTTGTCGGGACAGGCGAAAAGCTGGACGATTTTGAGCCATTTCATCCGGAACGTATGGCATCTCGTATTTTGGGTATGGGAGATGTGCTGACGTTGATTGAAAAGGCAGAAAACTCTGTGAATGAGAAAGATGCCCGGAAATTGGCACAGAAGTTGGAAGAGAATAAATTTGATATGAATGATCTGTTGGATCAGCTGCGGCAGATTCAGAAAATGGGTTCGCTCAAGTCCATCATCGGCATGCTGCCGGGTGTTGGCGACAAGCTCAAGGATGTGGATTTGGATGATAAGCAGTTTGTCCATATTGAGGCAATCATTACCTCTATGACGAAAGCAGAGCGTGCCAAACCATCCATCATCAATCCACCTCGGAAACGGCGGATTGCTGCCGGCAGCGGTACAAAGGTGGAAGAAGTAAACCGTTTGCTGAAACAGTTTGAACAGATGCAGAAAATGATGAAGCAGTTTGGCGGCGGCAAGGGCGGAAAGCTGGGGCGGCGCGCCAGAAAACAGCTTGCCGGTATGAATTTGGATCAGCTGCAAAATATGTCCGGTGGTATGCCGGGCGGCATTCCGGGCGTACCGCCGGGGCTGATGCCGAAAAAGTAATTGCATTCCCGCAGGAAACTGCTGGAGATAGATTGACACGCTGTATGGCGTGTGCGAATAAAAAATTCAAACAAGAATGATATGGAGGAAACCAAAATGGCAGTAAAAATTAGACTGAGAAGAATGGGTGCAAAGAAGGCTCCGTTTTATCGTATCGTTGTTGCAGACGAGCGGTATCCAAGAGACGGCAGATTTATCGAGGAAATCGGCTTCTATGATCCGACTAAGGATCCAGCTGCTGTCAATGTAGATGCTGAAAAGGTAAAGCAGTGGCTGAAGAACGGTGCACAGCCGACCGATTCTGTAAAGTGCATTCTGAAGAAGGAAGGCATTCTCTAAGAGCAGAACCCCGGCAAGGACGATGCGGACAGCAGATGCAATTTCATTTGTGGCGTCTGTTCGTTCCTTTGCTGTTTTCCCTTTTGTGGAAAGGAGGAGCATGATGCAGGAGTTACTGTATACCATCGTGGCAGGGCTGGTGGAAGATCCGTCTGCGATTGAAATTACAGAGGACGCACCAAATGAAGAAGACGTGATTGTATATCATTTGCACGTTGCGGCAGAGGATATGGGTCGTGTCATTGGCAAGCAGGGCAGAATTGCCCGTGCAATCCGAATCATTATGCGTTCTGGTGCTGCAAAGAGCAATCAGAAAATTGCAGTTGAAATTGACTGAACCACAGCAGGCAGGCGTACCGGAGACGGCACGTCTGTTTTTGTAATCCGTGGTGTTAGGAGAAAAAAACAGATGAAACAGGGACAAATGAAAAAAATCGGGATCGCAGTGGCTTCTTTTCTGGTTTTGGTAGTTGGCAGTATCACAGGCGTGCATTTTGCGCAGGAACAGCCGGAAGAAGTTCAGACAGCGGATGCGGTGACAACCAGCAGGGATTCTCTTCAGACGGAATCCTCTGCAATGGCGGGAGAAATCAATACAACAACAGTCACTACAACCGTTTCCCTACAGACAGAGCAGCCGGAACAGACAGCAGCGGCAACAGAAGAATCGGGCAATGCTGCTTATTATACATTTCGGAATGATAGCTTGTTGGACAGCCATTATGAGAAGCATGGAATCGAAATGGGATTTGATAATGCAGAGGATTATGAGGCGGCAGCAAATGCTGTGATTGCGGATGAAAATGCCCTGCACAAGCAGGAAGCAGAGGATGGGGACGACATCTATTATTTAGAGGATACCAACGAATTTGTAGTCGTTTCCGGAGATGGCTATATTCGGACGTATTTTGAACCGAGCAGCGGCATGGCATATTATGAGCGGCAGTAGTACAGGGAAAAGGAGCTTTTATGAAGGACTATTTGGAGATTGGAAAAATTGTCACAGTACATGGTCTGCGTGGGGATGTCAAAGTACAGCCATGGTGTGATTCCCCAGAATTTTTATGTGCATTTCCGGTTCTGTATCTTGGAAAAGAGAAAAAAGAAGTGGAAGTCTTGGATGCCAGAGTGCAAAAAAATATGGCAATTCTCCGTCTGGACGGCTATGAAACTGTGGAGCAGGCAGAAATGCTTCGCAATCAAATGCTATATCTGCATCGGGAAGATGTGGAATTAGAAGACGACACCTATTTTATACAGGACTTAATCGGGCTGGACGTGCTGGATGCAGACAGCGGTGTTTCCTATGGAACTTTGAAAGATGTCTTGCAAACCGGTGCAAATGATGTCTATGTGGTACAGCCGGAAAATGGAAAGGAAGTACTGATCCCAGCCATACCAGATGTGATTGTGGAAACCAATCTGGAGATAGGCTGTATGAAAATTCGACCGTTGGAGGGACTGCTGGATGCAAATTGACATTGCTACCCTGTTTCCGGAGATGTGCGAAGCGGTTTTACAGGAGAGTATTCTCGGCAGAGCCAGAAAAAACGGTGCCCTGTCCGTACAGTGCTGGAATATTCGGGATTATACGCTAAATAAGCATAAACGGGTGGATGATGTGCCGTATGGAGGCGGCCGAGGTATGGTTATGCAGGCAGATCCCATTTATCGCTGCTGGGAGGCAGTCTGTGCCGAACGACAGACCACACCGCACTGTATCTATCTCTCCCCGAAGGGAACCGTCTTCACACAGCACAAAGCGGTCGAGCTTTCTCAGAAAGAACATTTATTTTTGCTTTGCGGTCACTATGAAGGAATTGATCAGCGGATTTTGGATACTATAATAGATGAAGAGATTTCCATCGGGGATTATGTGCTGACGGGTGGTGAATTGCCAGCCTTGGTGTTGACAGATGCGGTTGCCAGAATGTGCAGCGGCGTGCTGCCGGATGCCGTTTGTTTTGAAGAGGAAAGCCATTATAATGGGTTATTGGAGTATCCGCAGTATACTCGTCCAGAAATTTGGCATGACCAAATTGTACCAGCCGTTTTGCTCTCTGGACACCATAAAAATATCGAAACATGGCGATTTGCTGCTAGTCTTGCAGAAACAAAGGAGAAACGGCCAGATTTGTATGCAAAGTATATTGACAAAAAATAGAGAAAAACAGTTGTGGCATTTTAACAAAGTATGAGAGAAAAAAATCAGCGTTTTCCACTGTTGTGATTATATACAAAAGCGGTTTGATTGGAAAACAACGTTTGCGACAATGCATAGAATTTTTTTGCAAAAACACCTTTTTTCGCAAATTGTGCGTTGACAGATGTGGGAAAATCGGGTATAATAAAAATAGTGAAAGGCAAAATGAAACACAGTGCTGCAATGCAAGTGGAAAAGTAAATTTTCAATAAGAAGATGGGAGAGTTTGTTTATGTACAGTAAAGACGTAATGGTGCAAAATCAAGTTGGTTTACACGCAAGACCGGCTACATTCTTTATTCAGAAGGCGAATGAATTCCGTTCCTCTATCTGGATTGAAAAGGAAGAACGCCGTGTGAATGCCAAGAGTTTGCTGGGCATTTTGTCCCTCGGCATTATTGGCGGTACACAGATTAAGATCATTGCAGATGGTTCGGATGAACAGGCTGCGGTGAATGCATTGGTAGATCTCGTAGAGAGTGGTTTTAGCGACGAAAATAGATAAGTTACTTGCCTTTTCACAGCAGATGCAAAATGCCGTATAGCATAAATTTTTGTGAAAACTCACAGGAGAGAACACCCGAAAGGGCATTCGTTCTTCTGTGAGGTTTTTTATGCCGGTTTTAAGAGCCAGTTTGTCCAAACCGCACCATGTTTTCGCAGAAAATGCCATAGCCCTTTGTGGGATCGTCTACAAAAACATGGGTGACAGCACCAACCAGTTTGCCATTTTGTAGGATGGGGCTGCCGCTCATTCCCTGCACAATGCCGCCGGTTGATTCCAGCAATGTGGGATCAGTTACTTCAATGATCATATTTTGCGTACTATCGCTGCCATTGTAGTCAATTTCTGTGATTTCGATGGTGTAGGCACTGGGTTCCCTGCCGGAAACACTGCAAAGTATGGTTGCTTCACCGGGTACCACTTCTTGTTTAAATGCCATGGGAATTGCTTCGGCATCTGGTGCCGGATTTTCGTTTAATGTGCCGAATACGCCGCAGCGGTTATTGCAGAGTAGCGTGCCAAGTGGATCGGTATCTTCTAAAAATTGTCCTTGCAGCATACCGGGGCTGCCAGCACTGCCCTTTAAGACGGACTGAATTTGTACAGCGCAGGCTTCTCCTTCAGAAATAGGAATGCAGGCTCCTGTATCGGTGTCACAGACAGGATGTCCCAGTCCGCCAAACGCACCGCTTTCCGGTTCATAGAATGTTAAGGTCCCCACACCTGCTGTGCTGTCTCGCACCCATAAACCGGTTTCATATTGCTGGTCTGTTGTGGAATAGATGGGAGCAACGGTGATGGTTTTCGCTTCTCCTTCTCTGGTGATGTGGAATGTCAGCGGTTCACCTGCTGCGGTGCGGATGCAATCCCGTACCGCTTCGCCGTTATAAACAGCTGTTTCGTTGATTTGGTGGATCATATCTCCTTTTTGTAGTCCAGCCTCTTCTGCTGGACAGCAGTTGCCATCGCTGCTTTCTACATTGCCGAATCCGACAATCATGACACCATCCATGTGCAGTTTAATGCCAAATGGTTGTCCACAGGGTACGAGTAAAGGTGCTGTAATGGATTGTACCGAAACGGTTTTAATCGGTACGACACCAAACAAGCGTAAGGTGCATTGTTCCTCTGTGGAAACCGTACTGGAAAAGACTGCCTTGACCTGTTCTGGTTCTGATTCCGTCGTAATGTGCAGAGCGGTAGAAAGGGACAGCGTAGTACCGCTCTGCACATAATAACTGTCCGGCAGCCGCCATGCATAATATCCGGCAGCTGCATAGACCGGCACAACTGCGAGCAGCATTGCCGCAGCAAGGCGGCGAAAACATGTTTGCATAAATTGCCTTCTTTCTTTAAAATGAAGAACGCCATAGGTGCGTTCTAAGGTTACTATGTACGAAAACAGATGGATTATCGCATACAAATGACAGGTGGTTTTCCGTCCGAAAATCGGTAGACAGATAACCAGTTTCCTTGCAGTCATCAAGTTCCATGTTGGAACCAGCAATCTGAAAAAGTAACAAGAACGTTGCAATTTCTTCTTACTAATTCGAGAAAAACGGAAAAAGAATGATAAGGAATAAACTCATTATGAAATTATCGTTTTCTATTTTGCGTTTTTTTATAAAATTCCTGTTTTCTGACAAGATTCGACAACATTTACTATTGCATGATTGTTTTTAATGTGTTAAAATAATGAATGTAGGTCAGGAAAGAGGAGGAGACAAAAAATGGACAACAAAATTAAAGTATTGATTGGAGATGACAGTGCTGAGTACGGAATCGCATGTGCCAGCAGTTTGCGAGCCGCTGGCTTGTACGTCATCACCAGAAGAAAGGATGGGCGAACACTTGTTGATGCGATTCAGCATGATGCACCAGATGTGGTCATTGTAGATGCCATTCTGCCAAATCTGGATGCAATGGAACTGATGCGGCGTGTTCGTTCTG
Organism: Oscillospiraceae bacterium; assembly: GCA_030523195.1. GTDB lineage: Bacteria > Bacillota > Clostridia > Oscillospirales > Ruminococcaceae > Ruminococcus_C. Next base: position 14,752 of record JAUNJC010000019.1, on the reverse strand, counting down.
CAAACGGAAAGCAACCCTATTTTATTGTGACTTCTGCATACGATAGTGCATTTATAGAGAAACAGGCCATGGAGTCAGGTGCATCTTATTTTATGCTGAAACCGTTTAATTTGGAAATGCTGGCACAGCGGATTTTCCGTTTGGTACAAGGAGAACAGACAACCAATTCCGGTAATAGAGAAGAAGAAGATCTGGAATTTGTTGTCACAGAAACCATTCATCAATTGGGTGTACCTGCACACATTAAAGGGTATCATTATTTGCGAGTTGCAATTTTACTTTCGATTGACAATCAGGAATTATTGGAAAGTGTGACCAAAATGCTATATCCAGCGGTGGCAAAGCATTTTGATACGACCTCATCTCGTGTGGAACGTGCGATTCGGCATGCAATTGAAATTGCATGGGATCGAGGCGATTTGGATACATTAAATACATTTTTTGGATATACGGTGAATACCGCAAAGGGAAAACCGACCAATTCTGAATTTATTGCATTGATTACCGATAAGCTGCGGCTGCAATACCGTCGCAATAAGAGGCGGTGGGCATAAGAGGCCGCATATATATATATTTATGCAGGAGGCTGAAAGAATATGCAATTTGAGAAAAAAGTACTTTCGGAAGTACAGTGGAATCCATTTGAAATGATTGGAACACAGTGGTATTTATTGACTGCCGGTAACCTTGCAGATTACAACACCATGACGGCATCTTGGGGATTTATGGGAGTCATGTGGGGAAAACCATCTTTTCTCTGCGGTGTTCGCACCAATCGGCACACACTTTCTTTTATGGAGAGAAATGACTGCTTTAGTGTTTCCTTTTTCGGAGAAGAGCAGCGAACTGCCTTACAATTTTGTGGAACGCATTCTGGCAGAGATTATGATAAGGCAAAAGAAACAGGTTTGACCCCGATTGCCATAGATGGTGTGGCTGCATTTGCGGAAGCCAGTTTGGTTCTGATCTGTAAAAAGCAGTATATGGATTTGCTGAAACCGGAGGGATTCCTCCTGCCGGAAACATATGAGAAATGGTATCATACGGATCCGTTACACAAGTTGTTTGTCGGTGAAGTGCTTGCTGTTTATCAAAGAACGGAAAATTAACAGATAAAAAGATTGAGGGATGCAATGACGAATCGTCATGCAAAAAAAGAAAATGCGATATCAAATAAGGAAATGTCAAACAGAAAAGCTGTGTCCTGAGTTTTATAGGATGCAGCTTTTTTATTTGATTCCGGCTGTTTATGCAGTGGGAATGAATATATACAACAAAAAGGCTTGAAATATACATTCTAAATGAATAATATTCAAAAAAGGTGGATTAACAAAAAATTTTCATGCATATTTATGCAGAAATACTTGACATTTTTGAAAAAGTGTGTATAATAGAAAACAGAAACGGTAAGCGTGCTTTTTGTTGCGTGCGGTTGCCGATGACAATTTTTGAATCAAAAAATGGAGGGGTTCCCTTATGGCAAAAGAAATTAAAAAAGTCGTTCTGGCTTATTCCGGCGGACTGGATACATCCATTATTATTCCGTGGCTGAAAGAAAACTACAATAACTGTGAAGTCATCGCTGTTTCCGCTGACGTGGGACAGGGTACTGAACTGGATGGTTTGGAAGAAAAGGCAATCAAGACGGGTGCCTCCAAGTTGATCGTTCTGGATTTGAAGGATGAATTTGTAGAAGATTATGTCTTCCCAACCGTACAGGCTGGTGCCGTGTATGAAAATCGGTATCTGCTGGGGACTTCTTTTGCAAGACCGATCATCGGCAAGCGGCTGGCAGAAATCGCTTTGGAAGAGGGAGCAGATGCAATCTGCCATGGTGCAACCGGCAAGGGTAACGATCAGGTACGGTTTGAACTGGCAATTAAGGCATTTGCACCAGATATGAAGATCATTGCTCCGTGGAGAGAATGGAGCATTAAGAGCCGTGATGAAGAAATCGATTATGCAGAAGCACACAATATTCCGTTGAAGATTAATCGGGAAACCAATTATTCCAAGGATAAGAATCTGTGGCATCTTTCTCATGAAGGTTTGGATCTGGAAGATCCGGCAAATGAGCCGCAGTATGAAAAGGAAGGCTTTTTGGAACTGGGTGTTTCTCCGTTGCAGGCACCGGACAAGCCAACTTATGTGACCATTCATTTTGAAAAGGGCATTCCGACTGCCATCGACGGCAAGGAAATGAAGGGTGTAGAAATCGTAGAGACCCTGAACAAGCTGGGCGGTGAAAATGGTATCGGTTTGGCTGATTTGGTAGAAAACCGTTTGGTTGGCATGAAGTCTAGAGGCGTGTATGAAACACCGGGTGGTACGATTTTGTACCATGCACATGACGTACTGGAAACCATTACACTGGACAAGGAAACCGCAAGAATCAAGCAGTATCTGAGCATTAAGTTTGCAGATATCGTATACAATGGACAGTGGTATACCCCATTGCGGGAAGCTTTGACAGCATTTGTCAATGAAACCCAGAAGACAGTAACGGGTGATGTCAAGCTGAAGCTGTACAAGGGCAACATCATCAATGCTGGTGTTACCTCTCCGCATACCCTGTATGATGAAGAGGTTGCAACCTTTGATGCAGAAGACGTTTATAACCAGAAGGATGCAGAGGGCTTTATCAATCTGTTCGGTCTGCCGATTCATGTAAAGGCAAAGCTCGATCAGAAGCGTGGCAAATAAGCAGCTGTATTTATGAGGAATCCAAACAGAAAAGCCGGCTTACATGCCGGCTTTTTTCGATAATACATTGTGAGAGAAAAGACAGAGATGAAATTACGTGCAGAGAAAGGAAGTTATCTATGGCTTTATGGGCAGGAAGATTTTCAAAGGAAATTGATGCGGGTGTGAATGCATTCAACTCCTCCATCTCCTTTGATGCAAGAATGTACCGGCAGGATATTCAGGGCAGCATTGCCCACGCCACAATGCTGGGTGATTGTGGGATTATTTCCAAGGCGGACAGTGCACAGATTATACAGGGCTTGCAGGAAATTTTGGCGGATCTAGACAGCGGCAAGCTGGAATTTGATCCGAATGCAGAAGATATTCACATGTTTGTGGAAGCAGAACTGACCAAACGGTATGGCGATGTCGGCAAGCGGTTACATACCTCTCGCTCTCGAAATGATCAGGTTGCATTGGATTTGCGGTTGTATCTGCGGACAGAAATTGCAGAAATCCGCACACTGGTGCAGAAACTCTGCAAAACGCTGGTGAACACAGCGGAGCAGCATACGGAAACCGTTATGCCGGGTTACACGCATTTGCAGAGAGCACAGCCAGTGACTTTTGCACATCATTTGTTGGCTTATGTGCAGATGTTACTGCGAGATTTGGGCAGACTGGAGGATACCGAAAAGCGAATGAATGTTTGTCCGCTGGGCAGCGGTGCACTGGCAGGCACAACCTATCCGATCGATCGGGAACAGACTGCAAGTCTGTTGGGCTTTACCGCCCCTATGGCAAACAGTCTGGATGGGGTTTCTGATCGGGATTATTGTATTGAACTGGCAAGTACCATTTCTATGATTATGATGCACTTGTCCCGTTTTTCCGAAGAAGTCATCCTTTGGTGCTCTTGGGAATTTAAGTTCATTGAATTGGATGATGCGTTTGCAACGGGTTCTTCCATTATGCCGCAGAAGAAAAATCCAGATATTACGGAGTTGATTCGGGGCAAGACTGCACGGGTTTATGGTGATTTGCAGACCCTGCTGGTCATGATGAAAGGGACGCCGCTTGCATACAATAAAGATATGCAGGAGGATAAAGAAGCCATTTTTGATGCTGTGGATACGGTGAAGTTGTGTCTGGAGACCTTTATTCCGATGATTGCCACGATGACGGTTCGGAAGGATAATATGCGGGCTGCTGCTGCAAAGGGCTTTATCAATGCAACAGATTGTGCAGACTATCTGGTCAAAAAGGGAATGCCATTCCGGGATGCCTATAAGATTTCCGGTACATTGGTTGCCAAGTGCATTCAGGAAAATCTGACACTGGAAACCCTGCCGCTGGCAGATTATCAGGCAATGACACCGCTGTTTACGGAGGATATTTATCAGGCAATTAGTCTGGAAACCTGTGTGAAAGGCAGAATTTCGCAAGGCGGACCTTCTCCAGAAGCGGTTGCAGTACAGCTGGAGAAGATAAAAAAGGCAATAGAATGGGAATAAGCTGCCGATGAAAAAACGATTAAAATGGATTGTTCCGCTCTGTCTGCTTGCTGTGTTGGTACTGATACTGGGAGAATGTTTGATTGGATTGGTCTGGAATTTGGGCATGACAGCGTCCAGAATCTGGTTGATTGTAGTCATTGTTGCCACTTGCACGGTGAGTGTTTGGCTGGGTATACGGAATGAAAAGGAATGAGAACAATGGGTGTAAACGTATTTATTGATGGACAGGCTGGGACTACTGGTCTGCGGATTTTAGACCGGTTTGCAAACCGGAGTGATATTACTTTGCTGCAAATTGATCCAGAAAAGCGGAAAGATGCAGCAGAACGAAAGCGGCTGATTAACAGCAGCGATTATACTTTTTTGTGTTTGCCGGATGCAGCTGCTAAGGAAGCAGTTTCGATGGTGGAAAATCCACAGGTTCGCATCATTGATGCCTCAACGGCACACCGTACCAATCCAGATTGGGCATACGGGTTTCCGGAACTGTCAGCAGCACATCGAGAGAAGATTCGTGTTTCTAATCGGGTTGCAGTGCCGGGCTGTTATGCAAGTGGCTTTAATGCATTGGTATATCCCTTAGTACAGCATGGTGTGATTGCTGCGGATTATCCGGTGCAGTGCTTTGCGGTTTCCGGTTACAGTGGCGGCGGCAACAAAATGATTGCAGAAATCGAATCGCCGGATTGCTCGGCAGAGGCAAAGAGTCCGAGATTTTATGGCTTGGCAAACAATCACAAACATTTGCCGGAGATGCAGAAAATTTCCGGTTTGGCAAAGAAACCAATGTTTACGCCGATTGTAGATGATTTCTTTAACGGCATGGTGGTTTGCGTGTCTGTACAATCTGCTATTGCAGGACATACTGTGACACCAGAAGCGGTACATACACTGTTTGCAGAACACTATCAGGGACAAAATTTCGTGCAGGTAATGCCGCTGTTTTCGGAAGAGGAAATGACGCTGTTCAAACTTTCATCCAATGATTTGCGGGATACCAATCTGATGCAGATTTTTGTGTTTGGCAGTGCTGATCAGGTATTACTGTGTGCAAGGCTGGACAATCTCGGAAAAGGTGCGTCCGGTGCAGCTGTACAGTGCTTGAATATTATGATGGGATTGGATGAAACCACGGGTCTGTTGTAATGGCAACGTGGGTAGTACATCTGCGAATTGCAGATGCTGTCCGACAGCAGCTGACGTGGATTGATGCATTGCCGGAACTACCGTTTGCTGTAGGGAATCTTGCACCGGATGGCGGTGTAGAACTTGCACCGCATGTGTATGAGCCGGATTCCGCAATAACGCACTGGACACCGACCGGAAAGAAGCGGGATATTGATGCAGAAGCATTTTATCAGGCGTATTTGCAGGAAAATTCATTGACAGCGGATGCACAGGCATTTTATTTGGGCTATTATGTACATTTGTTGACGGACGTACAGTGGATTCGACAGATATTACAGCCGCTGAAACAGAAAATTGGGATTGCTCATTTTACAGGCACGCCTTATGATGCCATGCTGCGGCAGAATTTGACGTATCTGGAACAGGAATATTGTAGGAAGATCGCATGGTTTCCCGCATGGGAGCAGGTGCAGAAAACAAAGACGTTCCGCAATCAGTATTTATCCTATTACAGGGAAGATGTGTTTACAGAGAAGCTGGAACAGCTGCGGCAGCGGTATGCAAATGCTGTAGAGAAACCGACTGTATTTCTGGTAACGGCAGCAGAGCTGAATGTCTTTATAGAACGGACAGTATTGCAAATGAAAGAGGTATTTGAGAAAAAGGGAGATATCCATCACAAGCAGGAAAAGAGGAATGAAAATGAAAGCATTTGAAGGGTATTCTTACATAGATGGCGGTGTTTGTGCTGCCAAGGGATTTCAGGCAAGTGGAATGTATTGCGGCATTAAAAAGGCAATGGCACCGGACAGCAATGGCGGTGAGATCGGTAACGAAAAAAATGATATTGCGTTGGTGGTTGCAGATACCCTGTGCAATACCGCAGCAGTCTATACACAAAACAAGGTAAAGGGAGCACCGGTGTTGGTGATGCAGCAGCATTTGGCAGCCACAGGGGGCAAGGCAAAGGCGGTGATTGTCAACTCCAAAAACGCCAATACCTGTAATGCAGACGGGGTAGAAAAAGCAGAGGCAATGTGCAGGCTGACTGCCGATGCATTGGGCGTTGTACCAGAAGAAATTATGGTCATGTCTACCGGTGTGATCGGGCAAATTCTGCCGCTGGAGCCGATTGCACAGGCAATTCCTGTGCTTTGTGAAACGTTATCTCCAACCGGAAATTTAGAGGCGGCTACCGCAATTATGACGACAGATACCGTTTCTAAGGAAGTGGCGGTTTCGTTTACACTGGGGGGAAAGACCTGTCACCTTGGCGGTATGGCAAAGGGCAGCGGAATGATTCATCCGAATATGGCAACCACTTTGAACTGTATTACCACGGATGCAGCCATTTCTGCAAAAATGCTGCAAATTGCCTTGTCGGATGTGGTAAAGATTACTTATAACTGTCTATCTGTAGATGGCGATCAGTCCACCAATGATACCTGTATGGTAATGGCGTCTGCTCTTGCTGGCAATGCAGAAATCACTGAACAGAATGCAGATTATGCGGTATTCCGGCAGGCATTGTATATTGTTATGATGAATTTGACTCGCATGCTGGCAAAGGACGGTGAAGGAGCCACAAAGCTGTTGGAATGTACTGTATCGGGTGCAAAGGATTTGGATATTGCCATTTTGATTGCAAAGAGCGTGGTTTGTTCTCCGTTATTGAAGTGTGCGATGTTTGGTGCGGATGCGAATTGGGGCAGAATTTTGTGTGCGGTTGGTTATGCACCAGCAGAATTTGATATTCATGCAGTATCTGTCATCTTGGCATCTCGTGCTGGTTCGGTTCTGGTTTATGAGCAGGGTGCAGGCGTAGCATTTTCTGAAGAAGCGGCAAAGAAAGTGCTGCTGGAAGATGAGATTCAGATTTTGGTTTCTGTGGGAGATGGAGCAGGAACGGCAACAGCATGGGGCTGTGATCTGACCTATGATTATGTGAAAATCAACGGAGACTATCGTTCCTGATTCGTTTGTAGTTTGGTGGTACGCCGGAGGCGAATTGCGGTCAAGCTGGCTCAGCTTGGCGAGGGTGATTCCCCACTGTGTGGGAAAATGTCAGCAACGCTGACAAAAAGGTTGGGCAAGAATGTCGGCGTAGCCGACAAAGGGGAAGGGCATCCTCTAAATAGGGGGCAAGTTGTCACCCTTGCAAAGTGAACGAGTTGGAATAAACTGCTGGATAAGAAACAGTGTTCCGTCCATCGCCCCTCTAAAAATATTCTTATCGAATTTGTAAAAAGGTTGCAATGGGGCGATGGACGGTTTCCCAGGCAAAAGTAGGGGCTTGCCCCCTTTTGCCGGCGGATTACAATCTGTTATTCTAAAGAGCGATACACAAGAAACATTCACAATGAGAAAGGGGTATTCCAGAATGGAGGAAAACTATAATAAGCTGCGTGCACAAGTATTAGTGGACGCATTACCTTATATTCAAAAATACAATGATAAAATTGTGGTAGTCAAATACGGCGGAAATGCCATGACCAATGAAACCTTGAAACAGGCTGTTATGAGCGATATTGTCCTGCTGTCATTGGTAGGCGTAAAGGTTGTACTGGTTCACGGCGGTGGGCCGGAAATTACTGATATGCTGAACCGATTACACATTGAAAATAAGTTTATCGGCGGTCTGCGTTATACGGACAAGGATACTGTGGATGTTGTAAAGATGGTACTTGCCGGAAAAGTCAACAAGGAGTTGGTTACTCTTCTGAGTCGCAACCGTGGCAAGGCACTGGGACTCTGCGGCATTGATGGTGATATGCTGCGGGCAGAGCGGAAATTTGGTGCAAATGGGGAAGATTTGGGCTATGTTGGCGATATTGTCAGTGTGAATGAACAGCCAATTCTGGATGCCCTTTCTAATGGGTATATTCCGGTAATTGCTACCGTTGCCTCTGATGAACTTGGTCAGACCTATAATGTCAATGCCGATACGGCAGCCGCTCGGATTGCGGCACAGTTGCGAGCAGAAAATCTGATTCTGATGACAGACATTGCTGGACTGCTGCGGAATAAGGAAGACCCATCTACCTTGATTCCCTATGTCAATGTCAGTGAAGTGCCGTTCCTGAAGCGGAAAGGCATTATCTCCGGTGGGATGATTCCAAAAATTGATTGCTGTGTCGAGGCAGTTCGCCGTGGTGTCAAGAAGACAGCGATTATTGATGGCAGAGTGCCACATTCCATTTTGATTGAAACGCTTTCCAGTGAGGGCATTGGGACGCAGTTTCGGTAAGCGACGACGGAAATGAGGAAATTATGAAACACGCTTGTCCACAGTGCAGGAAAAAATTTGACTATGAAAAAGAAGGCTGGATTTGTCCGTTTTGTGGTTCGGTTGTGCTTGCTAGTACGGAACAGAAAATGTATCAGGCAGAGCAACTGAAAAAAGAACCGCAATCGTTTTCTAATCCAGCATATCGTGTTCCGCAGAGAACTGCCATGCCGACAGGCATCCGGAATAAGCTGTTCAGCATGGTGCTTTCTATTCTGCTGATACCAGTGATTTTGCTGGGTGTTTCCATTGGAACAGCGTTTCCAAAGCTGCAAAGGCAGATGGAGGAGCAAAAACAGCAGATGGAAACGGGTGTTTCCTATGTAACGGAACAGGCGGCAATGAAGAAGACCATTGCCGTGCCGCCGTATACGCTCTGTATCCAGCAGGCATATTTGTATCCCACTGCTCTGGTTACGCCACCGAACAATGGACAGTATCTTGCCGTTTCCTACAGCAATGCCGGAAAAAATTCCAAGAGCAGTATTCAGCGTATTAAGGATGTGGCATGGGCGGCTTTACGGGATGATACCACGGGCAGTTATCTATTGCCATTATATATCAGCGATATCAGTGGCAGCGAAACGGTACAACAGGTATTGCGGGAACAGGGAATTGATCAGGAATTTCGGTCAGAAAGCGGCATTCTGCTGTTTTTGTTGCCAGATACAGCAGATTTTGATGCATTGACATTTTGTGTGTTTGCTGGAACGGAGAGCGAAAACAATCATACTTATGGTCGGGATGCGGTCAACATTGAACAGATGTATGAAATTCCGTTGACTGTGACAGAAGCACCGGAGGGAACGGCAGCATGAGAAAAAGCAGAACAAAGAAACCATTTCGGACGATATGCATCATTTTGACGTTGCTGCTGGCGGCAGAGATTGTAGTTTGGGGTTGGATGTCAGATCGGTATCAAAATACGAATCGCACAGTGGATGCAGACTTGCGGATTGAAGAAGCGGTTTTATATCGAGGCAGGTCAAGTGAGGAAGATGCACAGCAGGCAGAAAGCTATTTGATTGCATCTCTGCATAACAACGACACAAGAACAGAACAGTTTTTGCCAAATCTCTATGTCACAAAGGAAACAGAGCCATATATAGATGGGGAATCTTTGGTGCCAATGTCTTATTATGAGGCAATCAATGCGGCAGGAGCAAGTAATTTTGACTATTATCTTTGTATTCCGCCGGGGCAGACGGTAAAGGTTTTCTATACTTTGACGGAACAGGATTGTATGGAACTGGAAGCCATGCAGCAGGATGGCGGACAGCTGTATGTGTACCTGCCGGAGCGAGAGACGGCGAAGCCGGTTTGTGTACCAGTGCAATCCATAGAAATTACAGCAAGCTGAGTCGTTTTGATCATATGTAAATCTATGAATATATGTTATTTGCAAGAAAAACAATAGAAAAAGGAGGTATTTTACATGACCACACAGGAAAAACTGAATCAGTCCGTTATGGGAACTTACGGACGGTTTCCAGTGGTATTGGAACAGGGCAAAAATGAGGCTTGTCGGGATGAAACCGGAAAACAATATATTGATTTCGGCAGCGGTATTGGGACAACTTCTCTTGGGTACTGCAATGAAAAATGGGTGAATGCGGTCTGCCATCAGGCACAAACCTTACAGCACACTTCTAATCTATATTATACCAAAGTACAGGCAGATTTTGCAGAAGCCCTTTGCAAGGCAACAGGGTATCAAAATGTATTTTTCTGCAACAGTGGTGCAGAATCCAATGAGTGTGCGATTAAGCTGGCAAGAAAGTACAGTTTCGACAAATATGGAAAAGGGCGGCATAAAATTTTAACGCTGGTCAATTCTTTTCATGGCAGAACCATGGCAACCCTTTCCGCAACCGGACAGGATGTCTTTCACAACTATTTCTTTCCGTTTTTAGAGGGTTTTGACTATGTAGAGGCAAATAATATTGCTGACTTGGATGCAAAGCTGGATGATACGGTTTGTGCTGTCCTGATGGAATATGTACAGGGCGAAGGCGGTGTTATGGCACTGGAGCAGGCATTTGTAGATGCTGTCTATGACCGTTGTGCAAAACGGGATATTTTGGTGATGACAGACGAAGTGCAGACAGGTATGGGCAGAACCGGCACGCTTTTAGCTGGTGAACAATTCGGACATCGTGCGGATGTGGTAACACTGGCAAAGGGCATTGCAGGTGGTTTGCCAATGGGTGCATGTCTGGCAAATGAAAAATGTGCCGGTGTATTGGATAAATCCTCTCATGGCTCTACATTTGGCGGTAATCCGGTTTGCTGTGCTGGTGGATTGGCAGTACTGGAAACGCTGACCGAAGATGGTTTCTTACAGGAAGTGCAGAAAAAGGCAGTTTATTTGCGGGAAAAGTTGGCGAAGCTGCCGCATGTACAGGCAGTTACTGGACTGGGCTTCATGATCGGTATCCAGTTAGCAGATGGCTGGAAGGCAATTGATGTGGTGAATGCGGCACTGGAACAGGGCGTATTGTTGTTGACCGCAAAGGATCGGGTACGGCTGTTGCCGCCGCTGACGATTACCTATGCGGAAATGGATCAGGGTGTTGCTATTTTGGAGAATATTTTAAGTGCAGAATAAAATCATAGAATAAAGGAGAAATGATATGAAACATTTATTGAAAATGCTCGATTTGAGCGGAGAAGAAATTTTGGATATTTTGGATTTAGCCGATCAGCTGAAATATGAGTTGAAGCACAGCATTCCGCATCCCTATTTGAAAGGCAAGTCCATCGGTTTGATTTTCCAAAAGGCATCGACTCGTACCCGTGTTTCTTTTGAAACAGGAATGTACCAATTAGGCGGACATGCACTCTTTTTGTCCGCAGATGATTTGCAGATTGGGCGGGGTGAACCGGTGCAGGATACAGCAAGAGTGTTGTCTCGCTATGTCAACGGCATTATGATTCGGACATTTGAGCAGAAGGAAGTTGAAGACTTAGCAGAATACGGCAGCATTCCGGTGATCAATGGACTGACGGATTTCAGCCATCCGTGTCAGGTGCTGGCAGATTTGATGACCATTCGGGAACGGAAGAGCACCTTTGATGGTTTGAAGATGTGCTTTATTGGCGACGGCAACAATATGGCAAATTCGCTGATTGTGGGCGGTTTGAAAGTTGGTATGGAAGTGGCAGTGGCTTGTCCAGAGGGCTATCATCCGGCACCGGAGGTTCTGGAATTTGCAAAGGCATATGGGGACAAGTTTAGTTTGACAGATCAGCCATTGGAGGCTGCGAAGGATGCCGATGTGCTGATTACGGATGTCTGGGCTTCTATGGGACAGGAAGGCGAAGCAGAAAAGCGGAAGATTGCATTTAAGGGTTATCAAATTAACGATGATGTGATGGCACAGGCACATGCAGATGCTATGGTGCTGCACTGTCTGCCGGCACATCGGGAAGAAGAGATTACCACAAAGGTATTCGAGGCACATGCGGACGAAATCTTTGAAGAAGCAGAAAACCGGCTGCATGCACAAAAGGCAGTCATGGTTAAACTGATGAAGTAATTGTGGAAAAGTAAGAAGATTGTGGAAAGCAGTTCTGACGATAGGTCGGGGCTGCTTTTTGTTTTAGAAATATGGTTCCGTAATTCCTGCTGAACGGCAACTGCGGTCAAGCTGGCACAGGCGGCGAGTCGCCGCAGACAGCCCACCCATCGTTATGTTAAAGGGAGGGACTTTTTATTGCCCTCAAGGGCGGGAAACGATTGTACGACGCAGGCGATTGCGGTCAAGCTGGCTCAGCTTGGCGGAAAGGGATTGTTAAGGGGAACAAGCTGTTCCCCTTAACGAACGCTGCAATCAGAGAAAATTGTAATTTAGGAGAAAAGAGATTCGCTGTCCGCCCTCCGAGGAAACAAAACGATACAGATAAGAGAAATTTAGAGTGGTAAGGATGCAAATTTGGATAAGAAACAGGGCGGACAGCGACACAGGCAGACAGCGTAGCGAATCTGCCGGACCATTCGGATAAGTTTTCCCTAAGAATCTGAAAAAGATTTTCATAGTATGAGTGGAAAAGTAGAAAAATTGTGGAAAGCAATTTCAGAAATACACATCTGTCCATAACAACGACAAAAATCACCTGCCGGAGCACACCAGCAGGTGATTTTTGTCAGACTTTGCAGGGCAATTGATTTTCGATTTCCCGCACAATATCGCTCATTTTGACATCCAAGGCAGTGGAAATCCGGTAGAGTGTTTCGAGTGTGGGCTTTCGTTCGCCCCGTTCGATGGCGCTCAAATGGGTTCTTCCAATATCAGCAAGACCGCTTAGGACTTCTTGTGAAATACCCTTTTTCTTTCGGAAATCTGCGATTACTTTGCCGACAATAACGGGATTCAGTGTGGAATGATACAAATTTATCACCTCCTCTCTGTTCCCTATGATAAACAGTTTCGGCGATTTTTTTGAACACATATGTTGACATTTGAATGCATATGTGTTATAATGAGGAAAAGGAAAACTATTTTGTTGTTTTTTGTGGAAAAATGAGGAGGTATCAGTATGAAAGCTTATCAAAAAGGAATTTGTTTGGCAGTGGCAACGGTGATGATGGCAGGGTGCTTGACGGGGTGCGGAGATAGTAGGTCTGGCGGTGGTGTATCTAATCCAGAGAAAGCAGCGAAAATGTGGGAAAAGGCGATTTACAATGTAGATGTCGAAACAACAATGTCGTTGATACCAACTGACGTTAAAGATTGGTTAGTGAATGAATATTCTACTACGGAGAATCAAATAAGAGATTTGTTGGAAACATATTTAAAAGAGGAAATGGATGGATGTGAAATAAAGGATGTCAATATAAGTAAAGTAGAAGAATTTTCTGCTGATGAGATGCAGGATTTTAATGAAAAATTACAATATGCCACAGGGAATCTTTCGGAAGAAGGGTATACGGTGACCTGCAATGTTGAAGTGGAGTATGGGGGAGAAATGCGTGAAATTGAAAAAGAATCATATGTTTATGAGTATGATGGTAATTATTACGTCCAAAATGCTTCAAGTACAATTGCTCACATATTGAAATAAAATCCAATACGGCAAATCATGGCGATATTGCTGTGGGTTCAAAATAATGTGATATAATATAATCATAAAAATAGAGGAATATAAGATGTATTGTAAAAGGTGTGGTATAGAAATTTCAAGCGATGCAAAGTTTTGCCCAAGGTGTGGGATGCGTCTTCAGGAAGACACATTATCTGAAAATCAGAATGGTGTACAATCAAAAACGGTAAATACAGTCGCATTTACAATAGCAATCATAGCTGCAATAATTTATTTGATTGCAGTATTAGTGCTGGCACCTCAGGTAACTCATTATGCTTTTAGTACTCCTAGTAATAGTCCAGCAGGTGTAGCAATTTGTGCACTTGTTTCAGCAGTTTTATCGTTTGCATCGCTTTGTTGTTTTGCTTTCTTAAAAAAAATAAAGCAGAAATTAAATCAGCTTGGTGTGGTAGGATTCATTATTGCTATTATTATTTTTGTAGCAGGCGTTATTACAAGCATAATTTCTTTTGCAGGATGTTGATGATAATTTCTAAAAAATAAGTGAAAAACTTCTGTGATTAGTTTATATATGTGAATAAGGATGGGAGTAAAGTTATATATTTATACTTTACCAGTGGTGAATATGTTACAAAAATTATATTAAATAAATAATATACAATATTTATCATTTTAATAAATAAAACATAAGAAAAACAGCATCGGCAGTTGTTGATGCTGTTTTTCGGAAAAGAGGTAGAAAGGAGCTTACAGTTATATAAAATAGACAAAAAGTGAAAAGAAACCTTAACAAATTCATACTTGACAAATTGAAAAAAGTGGGATATAATAATAAAGCTGTCGCACGGAGGGAGCGAAAGGTTAAGGTAGAAGGGATGTAGAAGGTAAAACCTGAGGGAAGAAGTGAAGCGGGAGTTTCACGCCGAGGGTGGGAGGACTTCACAGTTTGTTTACTTGACAAAGAGCTGGAGACGTGGTAGAATAGACAGGCTGTCGCACGGAAGGGCGAGGGTTAAGGGAGAATAAATAGGAGGGACCGGAAAGAGTTCACAATTTATTTACTTGACAAAAGCTAAGAAGTGTGATATAA
>JAUNJC010000157.1 GCA_030523195.1 Oscillospiraceae bacterium | reverse complement strand
TGTTTTTATATCAGGTGCATGACAATCCATGATTTATTTTTATATATTGATTTTGTAATAGGGAATCATACAAAATCAAGAAAAAAGGAGGACTTTTATGCGAAACAAAAAGTTGAAAAGCATGCTGGCTGCAACAATCTCTGTTACCTGCCTTGTTCCATTCGCTGCGATGATGCCATCATCTGCTGCTGATGTGTTAGAGGCAGAGGAAATTACACAGGAAATGGGACTTGGTTTTAACATTGGTAATTCCCTGGACAGCACGGGCTATGGCAATTATGACAACATCACAAGTTTTGAAACCTCTTGGGGAAATCCAGCTGTCACACAGGAATTGGTGGACACCATCAAAGCAAAGGGATTTGATTCTGTTCGGATTCCGACCAGCTGGTTCCGGCACGTCACAAAAACAACCGATAGCGACGGGAATCCTATTTACACCATTGATGAACGGTGGCTGGCACGTGTCAAAGAAGTCGTAGATTATGCATATCAGCAAGATATGTATGTCATTCTCAATCTACACCATGAAGAATGGATCAATCGTGCTGACTTTGCTACTGCTTATGATGAAATGTCTCCGCAGCTGAAACAGATGTGGACGCAGATTGCAACTTACTTTGCAGACTATGACCAGCACTTGATTTTTGAAGGTATGAACGAACCAAGAGCAACTACGGGCGATGAAGTAGAATGGAACGGCAACGAAGCTTGCTACGAAGTGGTCAACAAGCTGAACAACGATTTCGTGACAACTGTCCGCAGTATTGATTCTCCATACAAGGATACTCGTTTGCTGATGATTCCGGGATATGCGGCTTCTGCTTATTCTTCTATCTATGGCTATCTGGACATTCCTGAAGATAACTATGTTGCCGTTTCCATCCACGCATACTGCCCATATAATTTTGCTATGGGTGACAGCTCAGAACCCTATACACAAGACCACATGACCTTTACTGACAGCTACAAGAACGAACTGGATAAAATTTTCAAAGATATTCAGTCCACATTTACCGACAATGATATTCCTGTTGTCATCGGTGAATTTAGTGCTTCTAACTATAACAATACGGAAGCAAGAGTAGATTGGGCAACTTACTATCTGACTTGGGCAAAGAAACTCGGCATCCCATGTGTTATTTGGGATAATAACACCATCAACAATTCTAATCAATCAGAGCGGCATGGTTACATCAACCGCAGCAGCTTGCAGTGGTTTGATGTTTCAGAACCAGTGATTGATGCAATGTTGGCAGTCCTAGATGATTCCAGCATTAAGTGGGGCAGTGAAAGCCACTTGCCAGAATACAAGCACAGTGATCTTTCTGAGGCAATCGAAGTCATTTATGAAAACGCAGAAGGCGGCACTTTTGGTGGAGAAGCCTATTTCGCTGCACAGATGCTCAGCGGTTCCAAACTAAATGAAAATGTGGAAATCGCCGTCAAGTACAGTGACATTATGAAACCAGATCTCAATTTCATGGATGAAAGCTGGGGCAACTGGACAACTGTCGCTTCCTATGACATTGACACAGAAAAGGGTATCGCATACTTCAGCTATGCAGACATCAAGAAAGCATGGAGCGATATTACTACCATTAACAGTTTCTGTACTGGTACTGGGAATGCAAATTCTAAGATTTACGAAATTGCACTTCTGCCGGCTGCAAAGTTGGTAGAACCGACTGACCCAACAAATCCAACCGAAACAGTTGTAAGAGGCGATGTTAACAATGACGGTGTATTGAATGTCATCGATCTGGTACAAATGAAACGTGCTTTCATATACTTTGATACAAACTATCCGGGAGAAACTTATGACTGGAATGCAGATGATGAATTTAATTTGTTAGATATTGTTGGACTGACTAAGTTCTTACTTCGGAAAAGCTAATAGTGGCACATAAAAATAACCATAAAACAATACGCACGGAATGCCAAACGCTTCCGTGCGTGTTGTGTTTTCATATAAAATCTTCAGATAGCACCCACAACAAGAGAAGATGTCCTCCTGCTGCGAATGCTATCTGTATAAAACCATATGACTATAACGTTCTGCTCAAAAATTATTCACCAAAATACCGCTTCAGCAAGCCTTCAAATGCACAGCCGTGTCTTGCTTCATCCTTTGCCATTTCATGTACCGTATCGTGAATAGCATCCAGATTCAGAGCCTTTGCTTTTGCTGCCAGTTCTTTCTTACCAGCACATGCACCATTTTCTGCTGCCACTCTCATTTCCAGATTCTTCTTGGTAGAATCGGTTACGACTTCGCCAAGCAGTTCTGCAAATTTTGCAGCATGTTCTGCTTCCTCATAAGCAGCCTTTTCCCAATACAGACCAATTTCCGGATAGCCTTCCCGATGTGCAACTCTTGCCATTGCCAAATACATACCAACTTCAGAGCACTCGCCCTCAAAGTTCTGCCGCAAGCCCTCGATAATCTCTGGATCAACACCCTTTGCAGTGCCTACAAAGTGCTGATCAGCCCATTCCAGCTTGTCTTCTTTTTGTTCTACAAACTTGTCAGCTGGTGCCTTGCAAATCGGACATGCTTCTGGAGCACTTTCGCCCTCATATACGTAACCACAAATCTGACATACAAACTTTTTCATGATGTATTCCTCCTGATATTGTAATTTTATTTCAAACATATTGTTTTCTACAGTCTGTTCTCTGACTGCTTTTATAGTATAGCACACTTTCAATCTGCTGTCAATAGTAATTCTTAATAAGAAATAAATTGTTTACAATTGAACCGATTTATATTTATGTGGTAGTAGTGGTTTCTGTTTCTTCTTTATATTTCAGCAGCCCCATTTCACTTTTCTGTGTCAAAATCTTACGCACACTCTCATTGATTCGCTCTTCTGTAATGGTTCCAGCTTCTACTGCCTCACAAATACCACTCACCGCATTAGAAAGATCCAACGGCATAAGAATCATATCCACACCAGCAGAAACTGCTTGTACCGCTGCACTGGCAGGACTATAGTTTTCTGTAATGGATGCCATATTCTGCGCATCTGTAATAACAATCCCTGTAAATTCAAGTGTTTCTTTGAGCCATGTGGTAACAACTGTATAAGATAAATCACTAGGAAGTTGATCACCAGCAGCTGTTGTAATTTGATGTCCAACCATGACAAAATCAGCACCGGCATCAATGCCAGCCTGAAACGCTACAAATTCCTCAGAAGAGAGTTCTGATAAAGAACGGTCAATCAATACAAAGTCATCATAATGGGTATTTCCATCCCCTGCCCCTAATCCCGGAAAATGTTTTAGGGTTGCAGAAACACCAGTTCCTTGTAATCCAGATACTACGCCAGCAACCATGTCTCCAACAATATCTGCGTCACTGCTGAAAATACGATCTCCTAATTCATTATCTGCATGCAATGCAACATCTGCAACGGGTGCAAAATCTAGATTAAAACCAAATTTTCGCAAATCTGAACCAATCGTACATCCGATTGCATATGCCTCATCGGGATCGCTGCGTTCTCCATAATATGCCATATCATGCAACTTCGTTGTGCCGAGTTGATCTGCAACTCTAGCAACCGTTCCTCCCTCTTCATCCACAGACAGAAAAACACCAACGCCACTGGATTCTTGTGCATAAGACTGCATACCACTCAGCATTTCTAATGTTTGTGGTGAATCTTCCAGATTCTCCGCAAAATAAATCAAACCGCCAACCGGATATTGATCAAACGATTTCTGAGACAATGTACCCATTTCTGTCACAGAACCAGTATAACCTGTCAACATCTCTGGTGTAACGATAAACATCTGACAAACTTTTTCTTCCAGCGTCATTTCGGAAAGCAACGTATCCACCAACATAACATCAATTTCTGCTGTTGTACACGTATATGCACTCGTAATCTGTTCCGCAATTGCTTGGGTTGTAACAGTTGTCTGTATGGATTCTGCTTCATCTGGCACTGTTGTTGTCGCACTGGTTGTCGCTGTGACTGGAATGGTTTCCATTGTTTCTGATACAGGTTTGACACTGTCGCATCCATTTGCAGTACATAGGATTCCTGTTAGAAAAACAGCTGTCACAACGATTCTATTTTTAACCATATTGCACCTCTTTATTTTTTATATTATTCCTGCACTTTTACAAAACATGCAAGCTGTATTTTGGAATGAA
>JAUNJC010000156.1 GCA_030523195.1 Oscillospiraceae bacterium | reverse complement strand
CGTTCCAATTCATTGTTGTCTATTCTATTTTCAATCATCTTCGTTTTTACTTTTGCAGTAACGATTTTTTGCATCATATTTGCAAGAACGCTTGCAGAAAATGGACTGGATTCATCTTCAAGGATTCCATTTAAAAAATCAAGGGTATACGCACTATACTTTGTATGTTCTACATCAGAAACCACATCTTGTAACGTTTCGATAGAAGATTCTGAAAGACCTGTTGTATTGCAAATATTCTGTATATCTTGTTCTATACTTTGTGCATCTGTTAATCCAAGCAAATAATCAGAGGGCACATGATAATGAAGTGCTACTTTTTGTAAAAAGACAATATCTGGTGTCCTTTTTCCAAGTTGATAATTGCTAATTGCAGAAAAAGAAATGTCTAATGCACGTGCTAAATCTCTGCTTGTTTCTCCGTGCTGTTGTCGCAGTTCTGTTAATCGTTCTGAAAATATTTCAGAGCAAGTCTTTTTTCTCATATGATTCCCTCCATCATGTTGACCATGGTTAATAAACGTGGATTTTTTAAAAAAATTTTCATTTGGGGTTGACAGACGGAAAAAGATGTGGTATACTATAATCATCTTCAATCGTCATTGCTTATTATAACATACTCGAATGGAGATTGCAAGCAATTTTGCAAAGTTCCTAAAAAATATTTGAAAGAGGGTGAAAATATGAGAGGAAATCAGAACAACGCTGATTTACGGCAGGCGGCAAAGACAGCAGGCGTTTACTTTTGGCAGATTGCGGATTTGTGGGGTGTCAGTGAAGCTTACATGACACGACTTTTCCGGCATGAACTGACAGAATCAGAGCGTGAACGCTTTTTACAGGCAGTAGACGAAATCAGCAAGAGAGAGCAGGCATAAGCCCACGAACCAAGAGAAAACCTACCTACGACCGCCGGAGAACCGGCAGAAAGAGAGTTATAAAACTATGAACTTCTATGTAAAGACAGCTTTTAAGAATGATGGTATTACAACCGAACTGAAACAGGAGATTCTTGACGGGGAAGACGGAAATATTTTCACCCAGTGTCCAGGGTGCGGAAAAGAGTTTCATGTAGACCTTATTGACGTGTTTGGATGCGATGGGGATTTGTTCAGCACGCAAATATTTTGCGATGAATGCAGCCGAAACGGTAAAGCAAAAGAGTATTCGGACTTCATGAACGGAAAAATTTCAACATTTAACGGAAAAACACGGGAACAAATGGAACAGGAGCAAATAGAAGCTTCAGAGGACGAATGGTGTTGATAGTGGATAGCTGGAAAGGACAACCTTATGCAGAGAGGACGAGAACCGCCCGAAAAGAAAAAAAAGCGTGCATCCTGCTGCAACAGGAAACACGCAACCGGCTTTTTTAC
Source organism: Oscillospiraceae bacterium (assembly GCA_030523195.1). Classification (GTDB taxonomy): domain Bacteria; phylum Bacillota; class Clostridia; order Oscillospirales; family Ruminococcaceae; genus Ruminococcus_C. The sequence continues at coordinate 2,821 of JAUNJC010000156.1, read as the reverse complement.
AGTCCAATCCAACAGACATGATTATTTAGCCTGCTCTGATTATACCACAATTGGAGCAGGTTTTCAATACGAAAGGAGTTACAAACTTATGACAAATTCTATCAATGTTACATATAAAATCCCTCACATGGAGACCATCAAGACAACCGCAGAACTGTTTCACCTGTCAGAACACTTTGTCAGATGTGCGGTTAAGGGCGAACATGGTCACTTGTTCTCTGTTATGGCAGGGACAAAATATCTGGTCAACTGTGAACGGTTCGCCGCTTATCTCAACTGTGAATTGCCTGAGCAGGCACAACCAACGGACAAGCCTGCTGGTGGGATTCGCCCTATCCCTGTCAAGCTTTGATGGGAGGTGGAGCGATTGCCAGAAAATCCAATGACCTTTTCTGTTATGTTGGATACGGCACCATTTCAACAAAAGCCGGAGCGAACCGACATTTCTGCTCTGAAAACACGATTTGCAACGGCAGCCCCTACCCTCTGCACACCGGAACAATTTGCAGAATCAATGGTACATGGGCACGCCTGCACACCTGCCGTTTTACAGGGCGGTGCAAAAGCAGAAAACTGGGTACGACAGCAGCTATTTTGCATTGACATCGACAATAAAACAACCCCATTTCTTACCGTAGAAACGGTGCTGAAACGGTGTCATGCATGGGGTATCCTTCCATTTTTGATTTATGCGACGTTCTCTCATACACCCGAAAACCCAAAATTCCGCATTTGTTTTCTCTGTGATACGGAAATCACAGACGGTACACAGCGAGATAAGATACAAAATGGATTTCTCTATCTATTTCCAGAATGTGACGTATCCTGCAAAAACCGTGACCGTTTGTTTTTTGGTGGAAAAGAAACCCTATACGCCGATTTCACAGCTACGTTTGCCCCACTGGATGTAGAATTTTTGAATCGTGCTGCTGAAATGGAACAAACAGGAAAAAAGCCTAAGCAGAACCGAAAACGGCTCGACGATATGCATGGAAAGGCAGCAGCATTTGAGCTACTTTCCTATGTAGAGCAAGATACCGGATGCACATCACGGCGTGTCGGCAGACTGGCAGCAATTGACCCATGCCCCATATGTGGACACAAACACGACTTTTTTATTTATCCAGATACCAATACCTTTTCTTGTTTTGGTGCAAATGGAATGGTAAACGGGAAACATGCAGGTGGTACCATCATAGATTATTTAATGCATACTCGCAATTTAGACGAGAAAACAGCCATAGAAATGTTTAAATATGATGTACTGAAGCTTGACCCACAGCAGGAAAAGCAAGTCTATGCAGCAAATAAAATGGTGCAACGCCATAACGATGAATTATCAGAGCAAGAACAAGAGGAAAAGCTACCATCCTATATTTACCCGAAACTTAATAAAAATGGAGAATTTTTGCGATATGAAGTATCCTGTCCACTGCTGGTAGAATGGTTTCGGGAACATTACACGTATTTTTGGGTTTCCGATGGTGTGGCAGACAAGCCGCAGCGATATTTGTACAGTGTAAGCGGTGTGTACAAACTTGTAACAGATGAAATAATAAAAGGCATTCTACGAGATGCCATCGCAAGTTATGACCCTACTCTATTGCGGATAAAGGATGTAGAGGAAACTGCAAAACTGCTCTTTCTGGATGCGGTTACTATGAAACCACAGGAAATCAATCAAGATGAACGGTATGTGAACTTTCAAAACGGTTTGCTTTGTCTGGAAACCATGGAGCTTGTACCGCATGATACCCGTTTCTTAAATACGGTTCAGTTGCCGGCAAACTGGAATCCAGAAGCAACCGAAGCACCCTTGTTTATGCGGTATTTGGATACCTTAACAAATGGGGATGAAAGTAAAAAACGTTTCCTGCTCCAGTGGATGGGATGTATTTTATCCAACATTCGAGGGGATAAGGTAAAAAAAGCGGTATTCCTGTATGGAAAAGGCGATACGGGGAAATCTCAGCTTTTACAGTTGTGTACACGCCTGCTGGGAGATGGAAACATCTGTTCGATGCCATTACAACAGCTGGAATCGGATTCGCATGCCTCTTATGGGCTATATGGGAAACGGCTTTTTCTTGACCCTGACATGAAATTCATGAAAATTAGTAGCTTATCTGTTTTAAAGTCCCTGACAGGCGGCGATAATATTTTATTTAATCCAAAATTTAAAAATGCCTTTACAGATACTTACAAAGGTTTTTGTTGGTTCGTTACAAATGAGCTCCCGAAGTTTGGCGGTGACCAAGGCGACCATGTGTACAACCGATTTGTATTGATTGCTTGTAACAATGTGATACCGCCAGAGCAAAGAGACCCTATGCTTTCTGAAAAGATGTATGCCGAACGAGATGCTATTTTGAATATCTGTATGTACGCAGCAAGAGACTTTCTGAAAAACGGTCGGACGTTTGATCTGCCTGAAAATCTGGCGGCAGAATTAGAAGCCTATAAACAAGAAAACAGTCCAGTACGACGCTTTTTGGCAGAATGCTGCACGATGCGGCAAAGTGCCAGCAGCTATCGGGATGGGATTACCTGTAGAAGATTGAGGGTGTACTATAACGAATGGGCGGCAGACAATGGGGACGGGTTTACCGTTTCTCCGGCTGATTTCAAACAAGAGGTTGCAAGGTTTGTAAACGTACCAGTAAATCAAGTGGTGTGTATCTACAAAGGTAACCGGTTTTTTCCGATTACTTTGAATGATACTGCAAAAATAGAGTTTTCCAATGTTCCTACAAATACACTAGCAAGTGGTTACTAAAATATGAAATATAGAAAAAAGTGGTAATTACAATTTATTCAAAAA
>JAUNJC010000155.1 GCA_030523195.1 Oscillospiraceae bacterium | reverse complement strand
TTTTCCTTCATTCCTTACTTCACCAGCTGATAATAACTGTGCGATGTGAGTTTATACATCAATACATACAGCACCGCAAAAATCAAAAAGCTAACAATCGTAATCCCAATCAATAATGGTATATTTGTCAAACCAAATAGAATTAACAACCGCCGTACCAACGGAAAGGCAAATGCAGTATGCACACCTGCTGCCAGCAACGGTGCTGCAAAGACAGTCAGGATCTGCGAATTGATGCTCTTTTTAATTTCTGGCTTTGTCATGCCAACTTTCTGCATAATCTCAAATCGGGCTGCATCTTCATATCCTTCTGAAATCTGCTTATAATACATAATCAAGACCGTTCCAAAAAGGAAAACAACACTCAATAAAACTCCAAGAAATAACAAGCCGCCATACAAAGCATAGAAACTGGAACGTTGTTCCTCTAAACTGCGACAAGAATAATTGTGAAGATTCCCACCTTCATTAACAGCTGTAGAAAAACGATTCGCAATTTCTTTCATCACAGCAATTTCCGTATCTGCATCTGCCTCTATATTAAAGGCATACTGATATTCCAATCTGGAGGAATCCGTTCCGTATACCTCTTTCTGCATATTGTAAATTTCCTGCAAAGCGGCATCGTCCCGCACCACAAGATACATCGTTTGAGTTACCGATGAAACGGCATCTCCATCTTCTATAAAGTCATCCACTTGTTTTTTAATATGCAGCGGTGTCATATCTCCCAGTTGAATGGTATCATAATCATACAGTTTTCGAAACATGTGTATCAGAATTTCTCCGTCCGCCAAAGTTTCCGTTGCACCAGCCAAACGGTTATATTCGTCCAGTGTCAAAATGCCCATCATCAATACTTTATCATAATCAACGTATGCACTATCATTATCCTCTAAATTCATGAGAACATGATCCCCTTCCAGCAAACCAGAAACACTAAGCACGGTGTAATGTTGTTCCTTTTCCGCAGTCAGCTGCTTTTCCTGTAGCACATCGGAAATGATTTGCCGCATGGCAGGGATGTCAGACGAAGCCTCTGCGGTAATTTCAATATCCCGTGGATAACGAGTGCGAAGGCTCTCTTCTGAACCAACATATAGGCAAAGGGAAGAAGAAATCATCACCAGCACCATTGTAGACAAAATACAAATAGAAGCAAGACTCGCACCGTTTCGCTTCATTCGATAACTCATGGAAGAAACCGAAACAAAATGCCGCAGCTGATAATAATAGTGTTTGTTCTTTTGCAGCATTTTACACAGAGCAACAGAACCACAGATAAATAGCAGATAGGTTGCCAGAATCACCAGCAGCACAGCCACAAAAAAAGTAGACAATGCTGCTATGGGTTCCTCAATCGTAATGGACAGATAATAGGCAATTCCCAACAACACCACACCAATCAGCGCCAGCAGCCATCGTGCTTTCGGTGGTTTCTCACCCGTTTTTTCCCCACGGAGCAGGGAAATTGGTTTGGAAACACGAATTTGTCCCAGTGAATACAGCAAAATCAATCCATAGGAAACCGCTGTCAGCAAAATGGTATTCCGAACCGCATTCGGTTCAATTTTAAAACCAAGAGGACTGCCAGCACCCAGCAATTTTGCTGCACAAAGCTCTGAAAACTTTGAAAGTACTACACCCAATCCAAGACCACCGATCAAAGAAGCCATAAATAACATGAGATTCTGCCAGAGCAAAATACGGGCAATATTCCATTTTCCCATACCAAGAATATTATACAGACCAAATTCTGTTTTTCTTCTTCGCATAAGAAAAGAGTTCATATAAAACAGAAAAATAGCTGCAAAAATGGCAATCACAGCTGTGCCCCATGACAAAATCATTTGCATCTCCTGTCCGCCACGCATTTCATAAACCGATTTGCTATAAGTCAGATAGGCAACGATATAATACATCATGGTAATGCCAATACTGGTCAGTAGAAATGGCAAATAGGTCTTCTGATTTTTCAGAATGCCATGCCATGCTAATTTAGGATAGAGATTTCGTTTCATACCTGCTCGCCTCCTGTTGCCAGCAGCGTCAGCGTATCCGATATTTTTTGATACAGCTGCTCATTGGTACAGTTGCCACGATAAATTTGATGGAACAGTGTGCCATCCTTGATAAATAATACTCTCCCGGCACGACTTGCCGCCTTTGTAGAATGTGTTACCATTAAAATGGTCTGACCAGCTGCATGAATAGCAGAAAAGACATCCAGCAAACTGTCTGTAGACTTGGAATCCAATGCACCAGTTGGCTCATCTGCCAAAATCAACTTCGGTCTGGAAATCAAAGCTCTCGCAACCGCTGCCCGTTGTTTTTGACCGCCGGAAACTTCATAAGGATATTTGTCTAACAACTTTGTGATACCCAGCTGTTCTGCAATTGGCTGCAACCGCTGCTCCATTTCCTTTCCCTGCTTTCCTGCCAGTACCAATGGCAAAAAAATATTATCCTTGAGGGAAAATGTATCCAGCAAGTTGAAATCCTGAAAGACGAAGCCCAGATTATCTCGTCGAAAGGCAGCGATTTCCCGTTCCTTGATTGCTGTCAGGTCTTTTCCATCCAAAAACACCTTACCACTGGTGGGCTGATCCAGTGCTGCTAAAATATTCAGCAATGTGGTTTTACCCGAACCAGATTCCCCCATGATTGCCACATACTCTCCTGTTTCCACAGAAAATGAAACCTCTGACAACGCCTGCACTTGATTGCTGCCAAACCGTGTCGTATAAATTTTTTTCAAACATTGTACTTCTAACATTGCCATTTGAAACAGCCTCCTTTTGTTTGGTATGGTTCTATGATACCACAACAGCCGAACTGTCGCCATTGCATCATGTGACATTTCGGCTGTTTTATGTGACATTTTTGTAAGGTGCAGGATTATTCCACGATCAATGGCGGAATATATAGATGAACAGAAAAGACAGAACCCTTCCCCACTTCAGAAACAACAGAAAGGGAAACAGAAATCTTTTTTGCTGCCTGCTGACAGAGATACAACCCCAACCCTGTCGATTTTTTATCGGCTCGCCCATTATAGCCAGTAAAACCTTTTTCAAAAATACGAGGCAAGTCTTCTGAAGCAATCCCAATACCAGTATCTGCAATTTGCAGCACCTTTTCCGGTGTCACCGTAATGGTCACGCTCCCCTGTTTAGTATATTTAATGGCATTGGATAAGAGCTGTTCCATAATAAACAGCAGCCATTTTTCATCGGTTAAGACTGTCATGGAAACTGGCTCATAAACCAGTTTGACTTTATGCATTACAAATTGGGCAGCATATTTTCGGATTGCCTGCCGAATGATACGATCCAGATCATATTCCTGAAATACAAAATCGGTACTGTTGCTGTCCAATCGTAAATATGTCAATACCATTTCTGTATATTGTTCAATCCGAAACAACTCTGCCGAAAGGGCACGGTTTTCTGCGGTATCTTCGCTTTGCAACAGCATCTTCATGCTCGAAATCGGCGTTTTCATTTGATGTACCCATGCACTATAGTAATCCAAACTTTCTTTTTGCTGTGTTTGCCATGCTGTCATCGCATCATAATAGATCTTCCCCAGCGTACGCACCATTTCCTGTGTATCCTGCTCTGCTAGCGTAGACGGTACCGGCAAGTCATCATAAGAAAGTGTAATATGATGCAGCAACGTCTGTCGATAACAGTGCTTTCGATAATATTGTATAAAACGAACACTTTGAAATAAAATTGCGACCACCATACAAAGCAGTGCACTATACCAGATGGCATCTAATGCGAGATCATACAGAGAAAATACAACTGCAAACAAGATAATGAATAAGAAAAATAGAAGCATATGAAATCGCTGTTCCCATAGAAACCTCCATAGGACTTGAATTCCCTTTTTCTTCTGCATTTGCCGCACCTCCGCTATTCAATCAAATAACCACTGCCCACCTTTGTACGGATAAAACCAGTTAAGCCGATGCTATCCAACTTTTTCCGCAGACGTGTAACATTCACCGTCAAGGTGTTTTCTTCTACATAACAATCCATTTGCCAGAGTCGTATCATTAGGGCGTCCCGACTGACAATCTTCCCTTTTTGCTCCAATAACATCTGTAAAATCCGAAATTCATTTTTGGTCAGATCTAACTGCTTATCCTGATAATGCAAGGTAGCGTCATGCAAATTCAATACAGCCCCACGATGTTCCAGCACTGGAATTTTT
>JAUNJC010000154.1 GCA_030523195.1 Oscillospiraceae bacterium | reverse complement strand
TATTATATAATAAGACGGAACGTTATGTTTCTATAAAGCGAAAAAGCTGTAATTTTTGAAATAGATGCAGAATGTAAGGCGAAATTTTATCAGACAGGAGCAGTCAATATGAATTATCATCAGGCATTTTTGTTTAATGGAATTGGATCCAAACCAGAACGACTTTGTCAGTTTTTGTCTTCCCGGGATCGCAGCCGTTATGAGATTTATGTACATGACACGTTTAAAAAGTATAATTTATGTATTAATATATCTGAAAATACAGAAGTGGATCGCCTGATTGCGGGAGCACTTACATCGGCAATTGCAGATCGGGTCGTATTTGAATCCTACCTAGAAAAGGGTATTGTGCCGGATATTGGATGTGGGTACAGTTCTGGGCTGACAAATGTCTGTGCTTGTTTCTCTGCCATTTCTTTTGATACCTCTTATGATATCATTTTTTGTAATAGAAAAACAACTCGTGCGATTTCGCAAAGTGGCAATATATTGGATATGGGCGTTATCATTGGAATGGATGCCGCATCTGTGCATGATTTAATACAGGATGTAGGGGAGTCTGAACGAGTGATGATTGGAAGCATCAATTCTAAAATTTGTGTAATGATTTCAGGATATGAGGAAGGAATTGTCCATGTGTTGGAAGCTGCTGTGCAGGAGGGTGCTTTGAAAGCAATTCAAATGCACACTGGCATTGCGTACCATACACCATTTATTGCCCCTTATGTTCAAACATTTACAGATTTTATATCCAATACGACTTACTCTGATCCAAAATACCCCATTGTTTCGGTTTTTACCCATGAAACGATGCAGACAGCGGAAGCACTTCATAGGGAAGAGCAGATCAATGTGATCACGCCGATGCAATGGGCACTTGCAATTTCAAAAATGGAAGAGCTTGGCGTTACGGATTTCTTTGACACCAGTGCAGATGGTGCGGTTAAGAAGTTTTCTAGGCTGAAAAAACGTTCGTCTAAAATTCACACCTATACAGATGTGTAATTTTAATATATTTTTGGAGGTTTTAAAAATGAGAGAATTAACAGAAGCAGTAAAGCAGGAAATACAGGATTTGATTTTTGACTACTATGCAGAAGAATGTGAAGTAGACAAGGCAGAAATCACTATGGACACCAATCCGCAGGAAGAATTAGGCGGAGATTCTTTGATGTTTGTGGAACTGATTGAGTTGGCTACGGATAAGTATGACCTTGACATCAAATTGCAAAGCATTGGTAAGTATATGCTGAAAGCACCGCTGAATACGATGGCAGATGTTGTGGATGTATTCTGCAAAATTTACCAGTATGGCAACGAGATTGTGAACCTGTAATCATGGATACTGTAACGTCAAACATTGCAACTCTTCATGCAGAAGGTTCGATTGCCGTTTTGACCATTTCCAATGGAAAGAAAAATTTGTTGACAGCACCAGAGTTTATAGACACCACGGTATTTGAAACATGGATAGAAACGCATCCGGAACTGAATGCTCTCATTATTACAGGGGCTGGCAGGCATTTTTCGCATGGTGCGGATGTGTCTCTTTTCCAGTCTGCGAATGGGACAGCAGAGATTTCTGTTAAGTTGGAACGTGCAAGGCAGCTTCTGCGGAAAATAGAGCAGCTGCCTCTTGTAACCGTTGCAGCCATCAATGGTGGATGTTTTGGCGGTGGTCTGGAGATTGCATTAAGCTGTCAATTTCGGATTTGTTCCAAACGTTCCTTTTTTGGTTTGACTGAAATCATGCATGGGGTGGTGCCCGGTATGGGTGGCATGGAACGTCTATATCGTCTGGTCGGAAAGGAAAAAGCATTGAGAATGTGTCTCGGTGGGGAGATGCTCTCTGCGTCTGATGCAGAAACATGTGGATTGGTGACAGCGATTGCAGAAACAGACTGCTTTACGGAAGCGATGACATTTGCACAAACCTTAACAGCCTCTAAAACTGTTTTACAAATACGCAGCATTGTGGATACCATAAATAGAGCAGAAAAAGGAGAAATCGACCCTTCTAAAGGAAAATTTGAAGCGGTTCTTCAGGAGCAATTGGAGAAAACGTCATGAAAAGTTTTTATCATCTGACCGTTCGTGGCTATGAGTTGGATTCCTTTGGACATGTCAACAATGCCGTCTATCTACAGTATGCAGAGGCGGCGAAATGGGATTTTTTCAGTCGGTGTGGTGTATTGGAGAAAATGCAGGAGCAAGGATATTTCCCAGTGGTTTTGGAAAATCAGCTGCGGTATATGCATGAATTGCGAATGCTGGATGCTGTACAGATTGAAACCACTTGGAAATGGAAAAACAGCATTACAGAATATGTACATATCATGCGAAATGAAAAAACAGGACAAATTGCCTGTAAAGTTAGCGGAAAACTGGTTTATGTGAATCGGGAACGGATTATTTGTGATATACCGGATTTTATTAGACAACAGATGGAGCGTACAGAAGATGAAGATTGAAATCAAACAAAACTGCCTTTGGATCAGAGAAGCCGAATCGCCGGATGTTCTTTTTTCCAGCCGAGAGAACTGGATGGAGCCGCTATCGAAACAGGAATGCTTACTGCTGATTGTAGAACCGTGTACATCATTCAGAATGCCACAGGATACAGAGAGATGCAGGGAGATTGCTGTATTTTTTCAGAAACTGCCGGTATTGACCATTTTTGCAAGTTCCACACTGGAACAAGTTGATTTTTCTGCTTTGCTGCTATTTGATATTCGCCTTGGTGTGTCAGATTATATTCTTCCCAGAGAAACCATATTCACTGTGGAACAACAGGAACGCTATAAAATTCTATGTGGAGAACAAGCATTGTTACAATATCATTCTTTTATAAAAAATGGCAATGAGGATGGATGGAAAACTCGCTTGATGCGGATTTTGCCCGAAACAGCGCATTTTTCGGAAGCTGTACAAGCATATGCAGAGGACTTGTGGAAGGATAAAACACCATTTCAAACAAAGGCAGTGATTTCTTGTTTGCTACAAGCCAGAACAGGCAATGTACAGCAGGTTTTAGAGGCAGAATCCTGTCAGTTTTATCGGTTGATCAAAGCAAAAGGGGAGGCAGCAGCAAATGGAACAGACGAAACCATGGTTTGAACAAACAGAAGAAAACGGGGTTTTGGTACTGACGATGCAAGCCCCCGGCAATAACCTGATGACAGGTGCATTTTTGGATGCTTATGAACAAACAATGGAGCAAATTTCTCATAGAATCGACTTAAAAGGGTTGGTGATACGAGGAACAGCTCGGCATTTCAGTGTTGGAGCAGATGTAACATCGCTTGCAGAGCGTTCTGCTGCGGATTTAGCGAGTATGACTTCAGAAACTGATCTTCCAGCAGCACATATTCGTCAGAAAAAAGCGTTTACTTTTTTGCATGACTTGCCATTTCCAGTAGTGAGTGTGATTAGTGGATTTTGTATTGGTTCTGGGAGTGAGATTGCGGTCAACAGTCATATTCGTATTTGTGAACCCACAGCGAGGATCGGTCAGCCGGAAACAACCTTTGGTATTCTTCCGGGACTGGGCGGAATTGCACGAAATGTAGAAATATGTGGACTCTCCGTTGCTGCGGAGATGGTGCTGACTGGGAAGCTGTTCTCTGCACAGCAGGCATTTGAAATGGGTTGGGCAGATTTGCTGGCAGAAAAAAAGGGTGGACTTACAGAAGCATTGGCATTGATTGCATGGATGATAGAAAATGTAGAGCAATATGAACGAAAACAGACTGGCCTTTATGTTACACAGTATTTACAAAGCAAAGGAGTATCTGTCGGATGAAAATAGGAATTCTTGGATACGGTAAAATGGGCAGAGAAATTTTTCATGCTTTTTTTGACCAAACAAAGCATGATTTACAGCTTATAGTATGTTGTCGTCATGATACGGAAGCACATGCTGCAAAGGTACAGAAAGAACTGGATAAAGGGCTTCGCCGAAAGAAGTTTTCTGCCGAAATTTATCAGAAAAAACAGAATGCATTTTCGTTTACAACAGTGTTATCTCCATTATCAGATTGTTATATCATTATAGAAAGCATTACAGAGCAGATGCAGGAATGGTATCCCGCATCTCAGCCCGTACTGGTGTGGATCGTGGGTCATTTGAGTGATATGGGTTGTACTCTGGAATTTACGCCTTCCCAGGAGGTTGATACAGAGCAACTGGCAGAACAGTATATTTATTTCGGAGAGCCGGACAGGAACAATCATTTGTCCCATGAGTAATATTTCGATTATT
>JAUNJC010000153.1 GCA_030523195.1 Oscillospiraceae bacterium | reverse complement strand
GATTCATCTTTTTATGCATCTCTGAGGGGTGTACATATCGTTCCATCGTAAATTTTACACTCGAATGCCCTAACAGTTCACTCAAACTTTTGATGTCAAATCCCTGTTCTACTGCACTGGTTGCAAAGGTATGTCGCAGTGCATGAAAATTTGTATGTTCTATTCCAGCTTCTTCTAAATATCTGTGAAACATTCGCTCGTAGACAGTTGGTTCAATATAATTGACTGTTCCCGTTAAAAGATAAGCATTTTCATCTGCTTTGTATTTTTTCAGCAATTCCAATAGAAAAGACGGGATTGGAATGGTACGAATAGACTTCTGACTTTTCGGAACATCAATTACAATTCTTGTCTTTGTTGGTTCATGGTCATCTAAGTTTTTTAACCTTTGCATGGTCTTTTCAATTCGTATGCTTTCCTCTGCAAAATTTACGTCCTGCCACTGCAAAGCACAGATTTCCCCGATACGGATTCCCATAAATAGGGATAATAAAACACCAATTTTCTGCACCTCAAATGTGCATTGCAGATAGTGAACTAGCCTTTTGACTTCTGATTTCTTCAAAACAGGCAATTCCGTATAGGGAATTTTCGGATATTTCACGGCTTCAAAGTCAAAATAGCCAATGTAGTGCTTGGATTGTCCATATTTGATTATCTGTATCAAAACAGAAAGCATATCATGTACCGTCTTTTCAGAAAAATAGCTCTTTTCTAAAATAAAGTTCTGTATGCGTTCACTGGTTAAATAAATCGCTTTTGATTTTCCAAAGTACGGGTTAAAATGGTTCTCTATGAAATTATGATACTTGATATAACTGGACGCTTTCACGGAATTCTGTTTCATGGATAGCCACTCTTTGAAAAGTTCGTGCATATTTATTTGACTGCTGACATTCTGGTTACAATGTGTTTTGTACTGCTTTAATTTCTCTTTGACTTCGGTATAAGTTGCTCCGTAGATAGAATGATAACAGGCTTTTCCTGTATTAGAATAAGAAGCAATATATCGCCCTTCCCAGCGTCCGTCTGTTCTCTTTCGTATATTCTCGCCACGTCTTGCCATATGTCATAACCTCCTGTTTTTGACCCAGATTTTGACCCCAAATAGAAAAACTTCTCTCATTCTATTGTTGATTATAAATAAAAAAATCGGTGTATAATTGTGATATTTGTAGAAATTCCGAACTTGACAAATTGTTTTTCTTGACTTTTTCACCAATTTCATGTAAAATAATAACAAGAATTCAGTAAAATCTGTCAGTCGAAGAGGGGTGAACTCTTCGACTTTTTTGTGGTCAATCTCCATAAATATGTATTGTATTTACTACATTTTATGCTTCTTTTTTGGAAATATGACAATATATCCTTAAATTTGCTTGCTGACTATAATTCATAAAAAAATACTGTCAAGGGTAAAATGCACACTTCGTGCCCTTGACAGTATTTTTTTATTTCATTCTTTTGCAATTAGCAAATTTAAGGAATTCCATATTAAAATCAACAAGAATAAATATATAAAACCGTTTGTTTTTATCTCATTTTACGCATGTTGCCCATATGAGATTGTAGCAATGGTAAGGCATGTCCTACTTTTTGTGCCCGAAAATCCAGTAAAATAGGCACTTTTCAGACTTGTTGCCCTTACATGATTGCACCATCTGCCGCCAAATCTTCTGTTAAATCTGTAATCGGATCCCCTTTGGATTGAAAATAAGCTGCTGTAAACGGCATACCTGATGCGCCCTGTGGATAAATACCAGCAGTATGATCCACAAAATACTCTGCATAACCATCTGCCAAAATCTGTTCTGGCGTCATGTCCCTTGTCAGTTGATACAAAATCGCCGAAACCAACTCAACATGTGCTAATTCCTCTGTTGCAATATCTGTCAAAACACCCTTTACTTTATTATTCTTCATCCCATACCGCTGATGCATATACCGTAAAGAAGCTGCCAATTCTCCATCTGGACCACCTAACTGAGTAATAATAAATTTCGCCAGTCTGGGATTCGGCGTCTTGATATTCACAGGATATTGCAATTTGTTTTCGTATTGGTGTTATACATATAAAATTACAAAAAAATCACATTCAAACTCAAATCAGAATGCATCTTGTTTTTACACATTTTTTCTGTTTTCCGGTATTCTATTCTTTTTATGATGCCTTTTAGCAGTTCATTCTTTTCGCTTGGTGTTGCGGCTGGAAATTTCTCCAATACATCCAGCAAAAATGCAATGGAAACATCTGGTGTTCTAATAAACTTCTCTTTTTCTTCTTCTCTGCAAATCGTTTCTAACTCTTCTTTCAACACCTTTTCCTGCTCTTCTACAATTTTCAACCGTTCTATAAACACCTCTGTTGTATATACATCGGTTTCCAATAAGGTGTAAAGTTTATCTTTTTGTTTTTTGAGTTTACTTTGTCCGGATTCTATTTGTTTCTTCTTTTCCTGATACTGCTGATTTCCATTTGTTTTGCAGTTTCTTTCAGGCTGATTGGCAAGCACCTGCATTTCTTTTATCCGAAGTCTGATTGCTGACAGGACAGCATCGTCAACTGTTTCCATGGGGGCACAACTCACCTTCCCACGGCATTCATGTCGCAGGCACAGCATATAGCCGTTTCGGTTTTTGGCTGGTCGGCGTTGCATCTGATGCCCACAATTCGCACAGAATAAAATCCCATGATAATAATTTTTCAGTTCCGTTCCCACTTGTACCTGCGGAACGGATTTTTCTTTCAGCTGTTGTTGTGCCATACAAAAGGTATCGTAAGAGATAATCCCCGCATGATGTCCATCTGCAAGAATGCCACCCTCTCTTTTGGTATGCCATTGAATTTTCCCTGCATAGACTGGATTCCTTAAAATTTTTCGGATGCTGACTGCTTCCCACTTTTCTGATTTCTGCGGCGGTATCTGCAATGCATTCAATCTGGTGGCAATTGCTTTTGCACCAATGCCATCTTTCAGATACAAATCAAAAATCATGCGGACAACAGCAGCTTCTTCCTCTACTATCTCCAAAGTTCGTACCTTTGGAGCAGGGCTGATTTTTCGGTATCCATATGGTGGATTCGTGCCGATGTAGTTTCCCTCTTTGATGGATGCCACTCTCCCTGCCTGCATCCGGCGTTTGATGGTTTTATATTCTCTTCGGCTCATGAACAGAGAAAACTCAAAATACTCTTCATCAAACTCGTTATTCGGGTCATACGTCTTGACCGGTGTAATAATTTTGGTATCGGATTCCTTGAACGCTTGTGCAACAATCCCCTGATCAATCGTATTACCACGTGCCAGACGTTCCACTTCCATGACCAGAACGCCATCATACAGGTTGTTTTCTAAATCCTGCAAAAGCTGCTGCATCTGCGGACGGGCTGCAATGCTGTCACCGCTGACAATTTCCCGATACACCTTAACAATCGGCAGATGGCGGCGTTTCGCAAGCTCCTGCAAAGTGTGTTCATGCCGTGCAAGCGTCTCCCCTTCCCCTCTGGCTTCGGCTTCTGCATCGGCTCTGGACTTTCTCAGGTACATACAGTATTGTTCCATTGTCTACCTTCTTTCTGATACGCCAACCGCCCTACTGATTTGCAGTGGGGCGGCCTTTTTATTTTACCATTCGTATTCATCATAGTTATAGCTATAACTACTCTGATCTTGCAATTCCTTTACAGCGTCCTCCAACTCTTTTTCTGCCTTGTTTACTCTGACCGCATAAATAATTGCAAGCAGCACAATTGAAATAATTGATGTGATGAATAGATTTCGAGCACCGTCTTTGTCACCTTTTCCAACCTGAATGCACCCAAAGACAAGCCCGACAATTGGAATTAAGAAGCCAATTACATACATCCATGTTTCAACACTGGACGCACTTTTTTTGCTATAAGATGTATCAACTGCATCATCATAAACAGACAAATTACCGCCGCATGAATCACAATAGCTTTTATTGCCATTATATATTGTACCGCATTTCTGGCATATTTTTTTGTAGCTGCTAACGGGCCCTATGAATGTGTTGCATTTATAGCAGCGTGCATTGTTATCGCCATTCAATTCCCCGCATTTTGGACATTCTCTCATGTTACATTTCTCCTTTTCATTTTTTACTTCTTCCTTTTTATCAAGTGTTGATGAAATCGCTTTCATTAGCAAAAAAAAATACCGCTAAAATTATAATAGCAATCAATATAAATCCCAGTGAGTTCAATCCTTTACCACAAATTCATATGAGCTCCAAACAAGAATAGAAGCAATCCGTACATTACAAGAGAGAAAAATACA
>JAUNJC010000152.1 GCA_030523195.1 Oscillospiraceae bacterium | reverse complement strand
CACTTTTTCTCTATGAACACAAGCTCTAAAAAAGTACAGAACAAAGGTGAAAAGAATCAATACTACTTATCAAACTCCCATGAGGCTATTATAGAACCAGAACTATTTCAAACTGTGCAGAATTTAATTGCAAAGCGGCAGTTTCATAATGAAAAACATATATATCCACTAAGCAAAAAGATATACTGTGGTGTTTGCAAATCGATTTACCGTCGAAAATTTACCCGTGGAAAGATTTATTGGGTTTGCTATCAGCATGATAAAAATGCGAAATTATGCAGTAGTAGACGAATTCCAGAACAGAAAATTTATAACACATTCCTGCGGTTATTCCACAAATTAAAACAAAATTATAGTTACCTCTTTCTACCCTTATTTTCGCAGCTGCAAATCTTAAAAGATAAACAATACGCAGGAAATGAACAATATTTGCAAATCAATCAGGAAATCGCTCAATGTAGAAAGCAGATTCATGTTCTGACACGTTTAAAAAGTAAAGGATTTCTAGATGAAAAGAAATTTTTAGAGCAGACCACTTCCCTACAGCACAAAATCAACCGCCAGCAGAAAAAACTGAGTGACATTACAAAATCAGAAGAGGATGACAGGCAAATTGAAATGCTGAAAGAGGTTGCAGTTACCATTGAAAAAGCTCCAAATTTGCTTGTAGATTTCGATGCGGAATTATTTGAAACGCTGGTAGAAAAAATCATAGTAACCAATCAAACAACACTTAAATTTTATTTATATGGCGGTTTACAATTTACGGAGGAACTCACATGAAAAAGAATCGAACTATACCATTTGGCTATGAGATGCGTTGTGGCAAAATTCAGATGAATCTGATAGAAGCCAAAGCGGTACAAACTATTTTTGAAAGTTATCTGCAAGGTTTTTCCCTCTCAGATATCGCCCAGTATATGAGCGAAAAAGGAATTCCTTATCATGAAACCAGTCTGAAATGGAATAAAAATATGGTGAAACGTATTCTGGAAAATGAACGCTACACCGGAACAGAAGGTTTTATACCATTGATTACAAGTGCGATGTTTCAATCTGCAAACGAGAAAAAGCAAAGGAAATGTATGAATTTGCAGCCTGTTTCCGAAGAAATTGCAGTTTTGAAATCTCTGTGTATCTGTGCAGAATGCGGACAGAAAATCAGCCGTATTACTGGAAAATGTGAGAAGTGGGAATGTCGAAATCCAGAATGCAGACGATTTGATAATCGCATGACTGACCATATGCTTATCAGTGCGATTTTACAAATTTGGAATACTGTACAAGCAAATATGAATTTGCTGGAAATTGCATCAGATTCTGATACATATACTCCAACAGCAGAAGTGCAGAAGCAGGAAAATGAGGTCAATCATTTGCTTAATAGCAATGCGAATCCAGAGCAAGTGAAAGTAGAGATTTTTAAGTTAGCGTCTCTGAAATACGACTGCTGCACCTATGATGACAGACCGCAGAAAACAGCAAAAATGTGTGGGATTTTGAGTTCAGCAGAACAAATGAATATACTCGATATTGGCTTATTGCAATCGACAGTTTCGAAGATTGCGATAAGTCATTTTTGCACCGTTACACTGGAATTTCAGAACGGCGTGACTATCAAACAAACCATAGAAAGAGGATAAAAATCATGACCAATGTTCAACCACAGGTAACTGTGACGAAGGAATTTCAGGTACTCAGGCAAAGAAACGTCCTGAATTTCTGAAAATGATTCGTCAGTGTAAGAAGGGCAAAATTGACCTGATTCTAACAAAATCGATTTCAAGATTTGCCCGAAATACTGTGGATTGTCTGGAGTATGTACGACAGCTGAAAGAACTTGGCATCGGCGTGATATTTGAAAAGGAGAGTATCAACACGCTGACCATGACAAGCGAATTTATGATTGCCCTGTATGGCAGCTTTGCACAAGCGGAAAGTGAGTCTATCAGCAAAAATGTGGCTTGGGGCAAGGAAAAAGCTTATCGTGAGGGCAAAGTGAACTTTCAGTATACTCACCTGCTTGGCTACAAAAAAGGAACAGATGGCAATCCAGAAATTGTGCCAGAGGAAGCTGAAACAGTGCAGCTAATCTACAAATTGTTCCTGGATGGCTACAGCCTGAAAAGCATCTGTACTGTGCTTGAAAGCAAAGGAAAACGCACTGCACATGGAAAAACAAGCTGGGTACAAGGTAATGTTCGTAGTATTCTGGAAAATGAAAAATATGTCGGTGATGCGTTATTATGCAAGACTTACACTGTAGACTGCATCAGTAAAAAAGTGCAGAAAAATCATGGAGAACGTCCAATGTATCTGATTTCAAATCATCACGAACCCATCATTGATAGGGATACATTTAACCGTGTTCAGATGGAACTTGCCCGAAGAAAAAGCAAGCGAAAAATATCTGATAAAACCAAAACAGCACAAGGCAAATATACCAGCAAATATGCTCTTTCTGAACTTCTCATCTGCGGAAAATGCGGTACGCCTTACCGTAGAACCACATGGGCAAGCAGAGGAAAAAAGCAGATTGTGTGGCGTTGTATCAGTCGTCTAGAACATGGAAAACAATATTGTCCAGATTCGCCGACACTAAAGGAAGAATTGTTGCAAACAGCAATTTTAAAAGCAGTGAATAAGTATTTTGGATGCCGTGAGGAACTGGCAGAAATTTTGAAAGCTAATATCGGCAGTGTGCTGGAATGTCAAGGACAGCAGAAAATTTTAAAGATAAAAGAACGACTTCGGGAACTGGACTGTAGGAGAAATGATTTGGTCATGATGATTGCAAATGGCGCTTGCAGTGAGGATATCCTGGATACTGAATTTGCAAAGATTTATACTGAGGAACAAGAGCTGACTGAGCAGCTGGAACAATTGCAGGAGAAATCAAAAACTTCCGTAGAAACGCAGCAAAAAATTGATACTGCCATGCAGGATATTGCAAAAGAAAAATTTCAGCTGGAAGTGTTTGATAATATCATTATCCGGAAAGTGTTGGAGTGTGTAAAAGTACTAAGCAAAGACGAATTGCTTGTAATTTTTAAGGGTGGCGTAGAAATGAAAGTGGCAATAGAAAATTGAAGAAACACTGAAACAGCGTGCAATCTGCATGATGTTTTTTATGGGAGGTGGACTTATGGCAGGAAATTTTGAAGGTATTAAGAAACAGAAATTTGGCATTGAAATTGAGCTGACTGGTATCGCCAGAGCCGAGGCAGCAGAGGCAATGGCAATACTATTTGATACATCATACAATCATTATGGCGGCAGCTATGATCGTTATGATGTCAGGGATACAAAAGGACGAAACTGGAAAATTGTCTATGATAGCAGCATTTATAAAGTAAATCATGACCGATGTCCGATTACTTCTCAAAAATATGCAGTAGAAGTGGTTTCTCCGATTTTGGAATATGAAGATATTCCAAAGTTGCAGGAAGTTGTACGAGTGCTGCGAAAAGCTGGTGGTGTCACTGGTGCGGAATATGGTTGTGGTATTCATCTGCATATTGATGGTGAGCCATATAATGCGAAAACTCTACGAAATCTGGTGAATATTTTTGCCAGCAAGGAGGATATGCTGTATGAGGCTTTGCAGGTTGCGGAAAGCCGTGAAAATAACTATTGCCAAAAAATCGATCCACATTTTTTGAAGCAACTAAATGAAAGAAAACCGCCAACTATTGAGGGAATTAAGCATCTGTGGTATGGTGATACAGATGATTATCATTCTCATTATCATCACAGTCGATATCGAAATTTAAATCTACATTCATTCTTCACAGACAACAATTTTGAGATACGCTCAGCAAATTCTACGTTGCATGCTGGTGTGATTCGTGCATATATTTGTCTGGCGTTGGCAGTCAGCAATCAGGCACTGACACAGAAATCAGCAAGTCCAAAGGTAACTCATAGCAGTAATCCAAAGTACACATTCCGAACATGGCTGATTCGAATTGGTCTGAATGGAGAAGAATTTAAGAATGTGAGAAAGCATTTGCTGTCGCATTTGGAGGGTAATATTGCGTGGAAAAATCCAGAAGATGCGATTGCACAACGTGAACGTTTGAGACAAGAGCGTATTGCGGCACGTGAGCAAGTTGTCGCCGATTTGTCGCAGGTTGCAGAAGAAATCGAGTCTGTATCCGATGAACAGACAGAAGCCGTGTATGGCGATTCTGACGAGAGTCTTGAAGAGGATGAACAAGAAGAAATGAGTTTTGAAATGTCATATTGATGGAGGTACTTATGAAAGAAAAATTATATGTTGCATATGGCAGTAATATCAGAGCCTGTGTTCATAGACGTTTTAAAAGAGAAAAAGCATGAGAAATCAT
>JAUNJC010000151.1 GCA_030523195.1 Oscillospiraceae bacterium | reverse complement strand
ATGATGACGCCTTCCTCGCTTCAGTTTTACTTGCTTTTCGTGCGTAAACCCTGCCAATGCTATAGCCATCCCCATAATCCGGAAGTGCCGCCATTCCCACCTGTTCAATCGGTTCTCCGCTTTCATCCTTGAGCCACGAGGACATATCCGGGTCAGATAAACGAAATCCCACAATCATCATTGCTGGTGAAATCTCATAAAATCGAATCGAATATCCGTCTTTTATAATGGTATAGGGTTCCTGCTCCCGCAGGGAGACATCCGGCGTAATCTCCGCAGAAAATTTAAGATTCCCCAATTCCACAACATTTTCGTCCATATAGTTTTCCTGTGCTGTAATCCGACCGACACTTACATTTACGGTGGTCGGTTCTGTGATTGCCGCCTCCTGCAATAAAACGAGTGTGATCTCCCCACTAAACTGATTTTCCGTTCCCTCATCCAGTACAAGACTGCCATCAAGAGAAGCAAATCCCTCTGGATTCGGCAAACAGCCGTACAAGGTGTCATCAATACGGATGGTCAGCATATCCAAATTGATTAGCTGCTTATGGTTGGGATTGCCGTCTTTCATGCTGCCAGTGAGTCCGAGCATCAGTGTCGTGCCGTCACAATACACACTCTCTACTTGCAGCATGCATCCCTCTGCTTCTGCAAGAATCGTATTCGTTTCTGGTTTGGCAGCCTCTGCAATTTTTTCATAATCATATTGTACGTCAAATTTATCAATGGGGAGTTCCCCCTCCACATCCGGGAGGGAAAAGGTCATATCCTTCTTGTGCACTAACCTGTCAAATACCCCCATATGGTCAGCAGCCACAACCCCTGTCCCACAGCATATCACCATTGCCGCAGCGAGAATCACCGCCAACGTATGCCGTTTTCTTTTTCCTTTCTTGTTTGCATTGCCCGTATGGATTTCCTGTTTGAATTTTGTCATAATCATGCGAATCTCCTCTTCTGTAAGCGGCTCTGCTTCAGAACAGTCCGCATCCTGTACTGTCTGATTCAAAAGCCTGTAGATATGTTCCTTCATGCTTATTCCTCCTTCCGAAAGAAGCCGGGGTTACTTGCAATGATTTTCTTTTTTCCTCTGGAAATGCGATTATACAATACACTTTTCTTCCTGCCGAGTGCTGCTGCGGTTTCACTGACGGACGCACCCTCCCAAAAAATATGAATAAAAATCCATTTTTCCTCTTCCTTCAAACAGGAGATCAGTTCCATAAAAAATTCATTGAACAATGCATCTTCCGTCATCTGCATGGAATCTTCCACCTGCATTTGGTCAATATCTACCGCAGGTTTCAGCTTCGTCAATTTTCTAAGCCTGTCCAATGCGGTATACTTTGCAATTGCCGCAGCCCAGTTTGCAAATGTACTCTTGGTTTCGTCATAGCATGCAATGTGATCCCATATTTTCAAGATACTCTCATACAGACATTCTTCCGCATCTTCCGGATAGGCGTACAATATCCGATGAATCACCGCTTTCAGCTGTCCGCCGTAATGCCTGAGAACAAACTCCAGTGCTGCTTCCTCCTTTTGTTTCAAATGCCTGATAAAATTTTTTTCTGTGATCTGCAATTTAATGCCTCCTCCCTGCAATGGTTTCAGAAACCTCCTTTCACTCCTTACTACGAAATAAAAACAAGGAATCTATCCATCTCATGAAAAATTTTGTCGTTTCCTATAAAATGAAATCCTGCAATTTCAACCAGCCCCTACCATGAAAATTAATTTTTTGGAAAACTTGTCCGAATCGTCACCCACACTGTGGGGAATCACCCTTCCGCCAAGCTGAGCCAGCTTGACCGCAATCATCTGTGACATAGAATGGAAACTACCATTTAAAAATGGATTTCCGTGCAATCTCTCCACGCATCGTAATCCCATCTTTATTTTACCATATCCCCAACCAGAATGCCTATCTACTATCCATATGATCCCACATATCGAAAAAGCGACTGTATTTACTGCATATTTTCTATACATTTTCTTCTTTGTTGATGATTTTTTATTGAAATTCACAGAAACAACATAAAAAAGTGTCAAAAAAACAAAGCAATTTTTGCCCAAATCATGTATTATAAAGTGGGAAATCGGTGTTCTTTCACCGGTTAAAAATGTTCAAAAACAAAATATAGTAAAAGGAGTCATTTGTATGAAGTTTTCATTCCGAACCATGCTGTCTGCTGTTACGGCAGCCGTACTCTCTTTTAGTGCTTTGCCGCTATCTGGCATCAGCAGCCCAACCATCACCGCAGAGGCTGCCTCTGCACCCGTTGTGGAAAAACTGGATCGTGGCATCACTGCAATCCAGTCCGGAAACGGCATGCTGATCAGCTGGCGGTTTCTTGCCAGTGACCCGACCGGTACGGTCTTCCAACTCTATCGCAACGACACCCTTATCTATACCAGTCAAGGGGAAGAGGCAACCTGTTTTTATGATGAGAGCGGCTCTGCCGCTTCCAGTTATCGGGTGGATGCCGTCGTAAATGGTACGGTGCAGTCTACTAGTACCTGCAATCTCATTTCTGGTACGGATTACTTTGAAATTCCGATGGATACACCAACCGGCTCTGACTGCACTTACAGCCCAAATGATTGCAGCGTAGGGGATGTAGACGGCGACGGTGTCTATGAATTATTTGTCAAGTGGGATCCTTCCAATTCCAAAGACAATTCGCAAAAGGGCAAAACCGGCAATGTCTACATTGACTGCTATAAACTCAACGGACAAAAACTCTGGCGAATTGATCTGGGACGCAATATCCGTGCCGGAGCACACTACACACAATTTCTCGTTGCCGACTTCGATTGTGACGGCTACGCCGAAATGACCTGTAAAACAGCAGACGGCACAATCGACGGACAAGGGACTGTGATTGGAGACGGTTCCGCCGATTATCGCAACTCCAGCGGCTATGTACTCTCTGGTCCAGAATATTATACCCTGTTTGACGGCAGAACAGGAGCAGCACTGGACACCGTCAATTATGTACCGGACAGAGGCACTGTCTCCAAGTGGGGAGATAAATACGGCAACCGTGTCGATCGGTTTTTAGGTGCCGTTGCCTATCTGGATGGCGTGCACCCCAGTGCTGTCACATTTCGTGGCTATTATACCAGAATGACAGCAACTGCCTATGACGTTGTAAATAAAAAACTCGTACAGCGTTGGAAGTTTGACACTGGAAACAGCTCCTCCGCTGCTGGTTATGGTGATGGCAATCACAACTGTATGCCCGCAGATGTAGACGGAGACGGCAAACAGGAAATCATCACTGGCTCCACTTGCTTGGATGATAACGGCAAAGTGCTGTGGTGTCTCAACAAGGGGCACGGCGATGCACTGCATTTGGGAGACTTACTGCCGGAACGAGACGGACTCGAACTTTGGATCTGTCATGAAGATAAGCCCTATGGTGTTTCTTTAGTGGATGCCAAAACTGGCAGCATTATTTTCCACAAGGATGGAACCGGCGATACCGGTCGCTGCTGTGCCGATAATGTCTGGACGGGCAACGATGGTGCAGAATTCTGGGGACTGGGAAACGATGTCTTTGACGGCAGCGGCAATACGCTTTCCTGCCGCAGACCAGCCATCAATTTCCTGAGCTATTGGGATGGCGACTTTGAACGGGAAATTCTGGACGGCTATACGGATTCTCCGGCAACCATTTCAAAAATGGGAGAGGATGGCAAGCTGACAACGCTCCTGACAACAACGGGCTATTATACCTGCAATACCACAAAGGGGACACCTTGTCTGTCTGCTGATATCTTCGGTGATTGGCGAGAGGAATTGATTGTACGGGCAGCAGACAGCAAATCCGTTCGGATTTACTGTACGCCTTATACCACTGGCAGTCGTATCACCACACTGATGCACGATCCGCAGTATCGCAATCAGGTGGCAGCACAGAATGTTGCCTATAACCAGCCGCCGCACCCCAGTTTCTATCTTGGCTCTGATCAGCCGATGCCGGAAAGACCTTATGTTACGGTCAATGGCAATACGACACCGATCGA
This sequence comes from Oscillospiraceae bacterium, assembly GCA_030523195.1. GTDB lineage: Bacteria > Bacillota > Clostridia > Oscillospirales > Ruminococcaceae > Ruminococcus_C. The sequence continues at coordinate 342 of JAUNJC010000151.1, read as the reverse complement.
CCCCCCGGCTCCTGTTCGTCCAACTGGTGCTGTGATGGATACCAGTGTCAAGTATATGTTCAAAAATGTGGGCAGCGAAAAATATTTAGAGGTTGCCAATGGGTCTGCTGAAAATGGTGCCAATGTCCAGCAGTGGGGTGCTGACGGCTTTGCGACGCATAACAGCTGGAAATTAATTGATGCAGGCGATGGATACTATTACATCCGCTCCTATGTCGGCGATGGAAAGACCTATTTCTTAGACCTAGAAAATGGAAAGCAGGACAACGGTACGAATATCGGCATCTGGCAAGATACGCAGAGTGATGCCCAGCTATTTAAGTTCGTGGACAACGGCGATGG
>JAUNJC010000150.1 GCA_030523195.1 Oscillospiraceae bacterium | reverse complement strand
TGTTACAAGAAAGATTTGCAATATTATTTTTGTTATTCTTAAAGAGAACAGCCCTTATCTTCCAGAGCCTCCTAAAAAGTTTTCTGATATTTTATGGTTTTTTCAATTTGGAACTTGACTTTTTATTGCTGATTTTCATAATTTTGGGTATAAAAATACCGCTTGTAGAATTAATCCACAAACGGTTATTTTCGAGTATTCAGTTGTACAAATTGGGATTTATCTTCGAATATAAATCAAGTCAGTCATACTATTGTTTTAGAAAACTTAGAATAGGAATTAATATTCTCAGCAATAAATAAGAAAATTTTTCTCATATTTTTACCTCTATAAAATTCTGATTTCTCCAGTTCTAAAAGTTGAAATTCAGCAGTTCACTTTATATTTTCTCTATAAAATGATTATCAGACTCATTCCAATATTTTTATATACAAAATTCTTGTTTCCATCAAAGTTAAGCTGATACATTCTGAATATAACAGGAAAATTTTGAAATAATCATTGTTCTTCATAAGAATAGAAGTATTTCATCCCTATTTTTTTCATTACATTTCCGCTTTTTGGATTGCTCTTGTCATGAGTTGCTGTAATAAATGGTAGTCCGTCTTTTTTCACTTGCTCTACCACAGCCTTACAGAGGACTTTTTTTACTGTTCTGTCAACAATCTTTTCATTAGGCACAAATCAAGGACATTTAAAACGTTATCCTCGTACAAATCTCCGGCTTTCCAGTCAGAAAGCTTTGCATCAAGCACAGCAAGTAGCCACTTTTGCATTACGACAACATCTGTAATGGTAAATTGACCGTCCGCATTGACATCGCCTCTTACCGGTTTAGATTCGGCCGTCACCTCTGCAAGGAGATAAACCAATGCTGCATTGGCATAAACCGTATGTTCATTGCATACCCAGTCATTTTGATTATCAATATAGCACTTTGCTGCAAATCTCGAATAGGTTTTTAGTGATGTATAATTCGGACCCTGAGGCAAATAGCCATCTGGAATACCGACCTTTCCATCATTTTCATAAATTTCACTGTGTATTGTTTTTATACTGTTCTCACCAATACCCGAAACATAGCTGAGCCCCAGTGGATTTGCACCGAGGATCCAGGAAAGTGAGGTGTCCGCACATTGTTCTGTCCGAATGTCATTCAGATTCAGAATTTTATCTGTTACCGAAAGTGCCATTGCCATATTACAAATTTCAGCGGTAATTCCTCTGAAATAGTTGCCTTTATGCAGTGGTACACCCCAGATGTTATTCTCCCACTTCGTTGTCAGCAGTGTTTCACGCCATATTCCAATTTCTTTTGTCAGCCATTCTGAAATGGTTTCGTCCTGTTCGTCAGCAAGCAGATAATGCAAACAGCCGTTCAGCCAGTAACACCCCCATCTGTTAGCGTAAGCGTAGCTATCTTCAAACTTTGCTGAAAGTGAAGTGTAATTCTGCTCAAAATACGATTTGCATGAAGCATTTCTGTTTATACGGCACAAAGCAGCTGCCGCCCATAAACGGTCAGCTGTGTCATCCGAAACCACATATACATCATATCCCACGATATTTTCAGGGTGGTTTTCTAAAAATTCCCAGCCTTTTTCTGCTGCTTTCAGACATTTGTCGGCAAACTCTGAATCAAAGTCTTTATAGGTCATATACGCCTCCGCAAGAACGCCAACTGCACAAGCCGTATCATCTGTAGTACAGCCATTCTTATCCATTACAGTGCGTTTTCCTGCGTCTCCCTGAATTCTGGGATAAAAACCGCCGCTTTGTGTATCCTGCATGGTGAGAATCCATTCAAGTTCCCATCTTGCTTCATCCAGCAAATCAGGAATGCTGTTTTCGCTTTCGGGAATATTCAGAGAATTGTCCGGAAAACACTGGGGATACATTTCATAAGCCCACAGGAGCGAAGAAACTGCGTCCGCACCTGTGTTCACATATTTTCCGGAATCTCCTGCATCAAACCAGCCCTTGTCCGATGTAATTGTTTTTGAAGAATCACTTGCAAATGGAACTGACGAATCATCAATTCCAAGGTCATTCCTTGCAAATTCTCCTGCATATTCCGTATCCAGAGCGATTCCTTGACGCTGGTAGTAGAAATATTTTTGTGCAGCGGTCAACGCATCTGTATACACATCATCAGAAATTGAAAATTCTACTGAATGTTCAAGTCCGTCTACTGTAATATAATATGTTCCAGTCGTCTCAAGTTCAGAAAAATCTGCTTTGAGTACCTTTTCACCGCTGTCACGCTGGTCAAATTCGGAAAGGAGATGCAGTGTGCCGTTAAATACAGTTTTTCCTGTTTCTGAATCGCAAACAGAGAATGTATCACCCTCAGAAATGTTATGTAATTCTGGATAAAATGAAACAAGAGCATATTTGTCGGCATTGGTCTGGAAGCCTGCTTGATTCACCTTAATCGGCGGAGTTTCCGGTTCAAGTCCATCAGAAGTGATCTCAATATTTGTGATCCAGAACTTCTGTGCATCTGTTGTTCCATCATTAAGCAGATACAAAAGCGTAATATCACTAAAATCCATATCCGGATTTTCTGCTGCAAGGTCTGCCAAAGGAATGGAAACGTGCTGCCATTCACTTGTAAGGGTGACATATTTATCTATAGATACGATAGCAGTGTCCTCACCAGTATGGTCAGCAAGTCCGATACGGAAATTTTCATTTCCGGCATTACCCTTTACGTCGAATTCAAGGCAGCCCTCTGCTTGATATCTGGAAAAATCTGTAGACATCCAGTTTCTTACAACTAAACGCACTGACCACTGATTAGAGCTGCCTGTGACATTGATACGCAAAGAAGGAACACCATCACAGTTCACATCACTATCTACAGGTATTCGTGCATTGCTGACTTCCAGATTCTTGCCGCCGCACCAGTTGATATTACCGTTCCCATTGAAAATGGCATAATCCTGAAGTTGACGATAGGATACATCTGTTTCCGCAGCAACAGGAGCAGTATAACCAAACATCAATGATAAAACACAGCCTATAGCTGCCAGTTGTTTCATAATTTTCATAATTGCACCGTCCTTCAAAGTTCGTGTAGCAAAAAAGCTTTGAGAAGATGACAAGTTGTAGGTATAACTACATCAATGCCCATTTTTCTTACTCTTATTATATCATTCCCCTCTGAAAAAGTCAATTTATAACTATAATTGAGCATTCTCTAAAATTGCACAAAAAATAGGACAACAGCATCCAAAAGTTATAATGTAAGTGCTAACATACATTGACTCAAAGAAGCGTTGTCCCATGAATAAGTATACACTATTCTAATGAAATTTCCAATAGATTAGAAAAAAATAATTTGCTTCAAGGAGTCAAAATGCTGTCTGACTCCTATGTAAATAATATGTTTCAAATCGGATACCGTGGAAAAACAGTAGATATGGAGCAATGCAGTGACAGGCATCGAACCAGTATATCCAGACTTTTACGTAATGAAACACTTCAGGACGAGCCGCTGTTATCATCTATGCAGGACCTTGTTGTACAGAAAATATATACAGAAGCTTAAAAAACCGGAAAACCGATCTTCTGTATTGTGGATGATACCATAGCTTCCAAAACCATTTCGTCATCCAAAGTGATTCATCCGATTGAGGCAGCAGAATTTCATTTTATTGACCCGTTCCCGTCATGGCATCAAACTCACGATTGAGGGTGCGGAGCTATTTCCGTTTATAGAACGATCAATTTATCAATATCGTTCTATGCAGGATAAGGCAAATGAAATCAAAGGAATTGAAACGGGTGTTATCCGTGTCGGAACAATTTCCAGCGTAACCTGCCATTGGATGCCGCAGCTTATCAACGGCTTCAAGGAAGAATATCCAAATGTGCAGTTTTTATTTCATCAAGGGGACTATACTTTAATTCCCGAATGGATTGCTTCCGGGCAAATTGACTTCGGTTTTGTCAATCCTCTTGCGAGGACAAATCTGAAAACAAAAACAATAAAAAACGGTGAAATGCTTGCCGTACTGCCGAAAAATCATCCTCTTGCACAGAAAAAGAGCATTCAGCTTCAAGATATTGCAAATGAGCCATATATCCTGCTTGAAGAAGGCCATTACAGTGAACCGATGGTAGCGTTTGAAGCGGCAGGCATTAAGCCGAATATTCAATATACAATTCATGATGACTATGCCATTATGATGATGGTAGAGGCGGGGCTTGGCGTGAGCATTTTAGCAGAACTGATATTAAGGCGCACAAATTACGACATTGTATGTTTGTCGATCGATCCGCCTATTACACGAACACTGGCAGTGGGATATAAAGACGAGGACAGCCTGCCAATCGCAAGCAAGTATTTTATCGATTATCTTATGGAACATAAAAATGAATTGCCATAAAAAGGTTCATTTCTTAAAG
>JAUNJC010000149.1 GCA_030523195.1 Oscillospiraceae bacterium | reverse complement strand
CTATTTGATTTCTTATGCGGGGTAAATGCCAATAATGCTTAAGTTGTTGGCATTGGTCAGGGCTTTCCCTCATCAGAGGGTTAATATGGATAAAAAGGAGATATTGAATGAGTACAAAAACAATCTCAATGTGTCAGGGCAAGGGCAGCCTTTCACATAACAATCGAGAGTTCTCTGCCAAGAATATTGACAGCTCACGGATTGCGGACAACATCGTTTTTGTCCGTCAGGATTTGGGCGAAACATATCATCAGATTTTCGGCGAAGCGATAGAGAGATATAACGCTCGTCAGAAAAGAAACGACCGCAAGATTTCTGATTACTTTCAGCACCTGTTCAACCGTGAACCGAGCAAGAGCGTTATCACTGGTGCGAACAAGCAGAAAAGTTTCTATGAGGATTTGGTGCAGATCGGCACAAAAGATGATACAGGTATCGGTATTTCCGATGCGGAAACGGCAATTGAGTGCCTGCGTAAATACATGGAGGGCTTTCAGGAAAGAAATCCTAATTTCTATGTATTCAATGCTGTGATGCACCTCGATGAAGCAACTCCCCATTTGCATATCGACTATGTTCCGATTGGGCATTTCGACAGAGGGCTTGATACCCGCAATGCAATGGCGAAAGCTCTCGAAGAAATGGGGTACGGAAAGGGAGCAAATGCGATCAACCGTTGGAGGTTGGCTGAATGGGACATTCTGCATCAGATTTGCACGGCTCATGGCATTGAAATTTCCGAACCAAAGAAGTCCAGAGGTTATAGTTATAAATCTCAGGAGTACGGCAAGCATCAGGACGAAATCAGACGTCTTGAAGAAGAAAAGGCTCAGGCTCTTTCTGAACGTGACGAAGCCCGTGCTGAGCTTGAAAAGGCAGCAAATCGGAATTTCCAGCTTTCTGTCTTCGCGCATGATGTACACAAAGGCTTGGATTTTTCGATGATTTACAGTGACTTCCATTTCGGTTTTGTAGTAGAAAGTCGGGAAGCCCTCGTAGACATCCAACTGGCGTTCATCGGCTTCCGAAACTTCCCAGACCGCAACGGGAACTTTGGAGTTCCCGGCTTTTTCAATGGTGAGGTAAGAGCCTGTTTTGCTGCCCTTGAACATTAGCTGGTAACCGTGAATCCACGCTGTTTCGACAGGCTTTGCATCGGGACAGCGGTATTTCATCTGACGGACATTAAGGTTTGAGTCGTAGGCAAGGTAATATTTTTTCATTACAATCATCCTTTCCGAAGGGTGCGGGTGTCCGGTGGACACCTCTGCCGAAGGCAGAAGCACCGACCGAGCCGACAGACGAGAAACACCCTTCTACCACCTTAAGACCGCCGTAGCGGTCGGTAATGGTGGCAGGAGGCTGCCTCCTGCGGTTTAGTCTTTGCCATATTTCCAAGCCGAATTTCCTTCAAGGTGCTTGGTGAGATGTTTGCGGCAATTTTCAAATTCTTTACCGTTCAGCCCAATGCGAACAAGAAAGGTTCGGAAAGCAAATTTCGGGTTTTCTGTCTGCGGCTTTTTACTGCTTGCCGATTTCTGTGTCAATGCCTGATGGTTGAGTGCAAGGGCAAGCGCTATGAAACTGCGTACCTCTCCGGCATGAAGCGTGCTGTTGAATCCCCGAAGTTCAATTGTTCCGTGACCGTTGAAGAAGCTATGTAAATTGCAAAGACAATAGCGTGTGGAATTGTAGTGGGCTGTACGGTTTTCTCCAATCGCTCCGGCATACCAGATGCTCTCAATTTCTGCTAAGGTTTGCGGTCTTTTTCTTTTGATTTCGGAAACCAGATGCTTATCCATCTTTTTGCACCATCTTTGGCGATCAGACTTGATTGCAAGGGCATCGTAAAGCAAATCATTTTTTGATGCGATGATGTTTATAAAATTCTTGATGCTCCTTGCCGTATGCCCAGTGCCGTCAAGGTGAATGTGAATTCCCATTGTGTCGTTTACAAAAGCCCCTGCCTTGCGAAGTGCTCTGATAATATTCTGCAAGCTTTCCATGTCGTTATTGTAGAAAAGAATCGGGCTGACGACTTCAACACTGTAATCTTTGTTTGCGGTAATCTTTCTGCCGTTTACTTTCTTTTCAGTTTTAAGTGAACCGTCGCTCGTTGTTTTCCACACTCTTCCGTCCGGCATTGTAACTCCGTAGGTATCGTAGTAGGTTCCGATGTAGTGCTTTGTTCCGTCAACCGTATCTGCGATAACCTCTGCAGCTTTGCTTCTTGTGATTCCCGTCATTTCAATCTCAATTCCAAATCTTGTATTCAGCATTGCGTTTTCCTCCGTTTTTCGGGCTTCCTGCCCTTTCGTTGTATCACATGTTACCGTCTTACGGAGGATAATTCAAGATGTAAATTAACCGATCTTTTCGCTGTATATTTACGATATCTCTGGTGTAATTACACACTTGCAATACTTGATTTTTTATGGTAAAATAGAGTAAAATGAAGAAATGAAGAAGCGTTCTCGCTTATTTTTCGCCCCAAGGGCGGCTCAGAAATCTGAGCCATGTCTGAATGCTGAACCCCGTCAGATTGCGGAGCAGAACTTTTCGCACTGCCTTGTACTCCGTTCCCACCATGCCAATTCGTATCAGAAAGCACCTGAATGCATACTTTTCATTGTCGCTGGTATCTGGCTTGTAGTTGATACGGTTTCGGTTTTTGGCGAACTCACAGAGCATGGAAATGCAGATGCAGTAAGCATCTGCATCGCCGTCTTGCTCTACCGTAAACCAAGGGAAATCCACGGTCTTTTCCGTCACCTGAATTTCAAGACTGTCGGTCTTGAATGCCGACTTGAAAAGCTCCCCCTTGTTTTCGATGATGCGTCTGACTCTGTTCAGTGTCCTTTCGCTGAGAAAATCTGAAGATATCTGAACAATGAGTCTGTTGGGTTCTGCACTGACTTCGCAGGGAAATCCTGCGTTTGCCAATTCTGCGAGAATTTTTTCATCAACCGTTTCAGCAATCAGAACAGAATCCTTGTTCAGCATAAAGCCTTCGATTTGATAGCTGAAAGTGGGAGCACCAAGATACTGCACCGTATTCCCGGATATTTCGCCGATTTTCGGTGCCAGATTTTTTCTTTCTGACTTATCAATGTTAAATTTGATTTCCATGATGTGACCTCCTTTTTGTAGTCACATATTAACTCGTTCTGCACAGGATTGCAAGTGTGAGATGTGACAAAGTATCGGGCGGAAAACTGTGATTATTCTACCTGATAACTTTATGTGAATTCGGATTGCAACTTAGTATCAGTCTGTTCACAATTCGCTCCAAGATCGGCATAATACGCAATCCCGGCAAGTATAAACCAAGCATTGCCGATATAGATTCCATTGCCCCACATTTTATAAGCCGCACTGTCCGAGTAAGGATTTTTCAGCCATTTTTCTACCTGCTTGCGGCTTTTCGGTTTTGTAGTCTTTCCCATAGCCTTTCGGTGCGTTTCAAATACATCTGCCCACCAGTCGATTTCTTCCGCCGTGGGATTTTCTGTTTCAAGACCATCACACCACCATGTCGGCATACCCTGCAGCAATGCACATTCCTGCGGCGTCAGACGGCGAACAATGTACTCAATTTCTGAAGTGCTGTCGTTGACAATCGGAGGATCTTTGTAATCAGATGCTACCAGTGTGTTCGCTTTTTCCTTTTCGGCTTCTGTATGAAAAGAACTCTTGCTTGTGGAGTATTTTGGATGAGCGATTCCTCCCGCACCGGATGCAACCAGTGTGGGAGATTTTTCTTCCTCGATTTGAAAGCTGAATTTTGCATTGTAGCCTTGATTCATTGCAGGTCTGCCGATTCCGTAGGAAACTGCGTGATTTTCCGTGCAGTTCAAGGTGTACATGGTGTCCGATTCTTTGTATCCATCATCATGATGCGAAGGTCTGCTTCCGTTGCCCTCAATAACTACCATACCGCCCTGATTTTTGCAGGGCGATTGATTACTTGTATCAATTGTTCTTGCTGTGTCAGCCTCGTAAAGTCCGCTGTTTGGATTGTCAGACATCATGGAATTGCTATGCTTGGAGCAGATTCCATAGGCTGTGAGCGTTGCCAGAACTGTGCCTGCACGAAGTGTCGAAGAGGTTTCTTCTTCAAATCCGATGCCATGAGCCTTTGCCGAATGTTCCGTACAGAACCCTGCTGATTCCACCACAAAAGGCTGATTATTGTCACCTGTTCCATATGATGCGACTACTGTTTCTGCGATTTCAACCGGTCCTTTAAATCGTGTATCTTGTCCGTGATTAGAAAATACTAAGCCTGTGCCTGTCGTTCCAGAGCAATCTGCAAGACTTCCGGCAGTTTCTTTCCACGCTCTGACGCTCTCCTCAGAATACCCAGACACGCCTTCGGACTCAAATAATATTTTTGAGGTACATCCGCCATCAAAATCTGCGACAAGATATATACGTACTCTTCGTTGGGGCGTATACCAGTATTGTGCATCGACTGTTCTGTAGGCGAGAGAGAAATCATCTCTCAGAGCTTGTGTTCATAGAGAAAAAGTGTTAAAATAAGAGCATGGAAAAAGAATAT
>JAUNJC010000148.1 GCA_030523195.1 Oscillospiraceae bacterium | reverse complement strand
TGCCGCATGATTTTGCGGGTGTGGTGAAATTGGCAGACACGCAAGATTTAGGTTCTTGTGCCGTAAGGTGTGCAGGTTCAAATCCTGTCACCCGCACCAAATTAAAAAATAGAAAAACCTGTGTAATTTCGGAAAAATGCCGAATCTACACAGGTTTTTCTATCGAATGAAAAAAACCAATGCAAACGTTCTGCCTGTTTCGTTTTAGAATTGACATTTTTCATCATTCGTGCTACACTAGTATTAAATATTTTCCAAAAGTACAATGTAAAATTTCAAACAATTTCGTTTTCTCCCCTTCATTTCTATTTCACTCTAAAAAAACTCCATGAAAAACAACTCGTATCTATAATATTCTATAGCAAAGGAGCATTCAAATCATGGATAAAAAGCATTTTTTTCACGTACAGAAACGAACACTGCTTGCCATTGCAGGCTGCGTATGGTTGCTTGCGGGAATAAATGTCACACGTCTTGGTATACTGTCCTATCAGTGTATGAAAACCATTCAATGGTATCATCCTCTATTGTCAACTGTAATATTTATACTATTTGGTTTTATGTTTTTCAAAATGAGCCTCAAACATACAAAACGCATTCAAAATTATCCCGAATCTACTCGTCCGTTTTGGCATTTCTTTGACATCAAAGCGTATTGTATTATGGCATTTATGATGGGCGGTGGAATCTGGCTGCGGTCATCCGGTCTGGTTCCAAATACGTTTATCGCTGTATTTTATACAGGGCTTGGACTTGCACTTGCATTAGCTGGTATAATGTTCTGGATCATGTTTGCAAAGAATTTCAACACGAAAAAAGAAAAAGCGAATATATAATAAAAAATGGAAAAAATAAAAGATTCCCTATAACTACTTCTCTTTTTCCAACAAAAATCAAAAAGAGGAATCCACTATGAACCAATCAGAATCCCCCTATGCCGACTGGAATCCATGGCATGGCTGCACGAAAATCAGCCCCGGCTGCAAATATTGCTATGTCTATCGTCAAGATAAAATGTACGGCAACACAACAGACAGCAGCCTTTGTCACAAAAATGCAGCATTTGACTTGCCAGTGAAAAAGAAACGAAACGGTACCTATAAAATTCCATCTGGTAAAATCATATTCACCTGCTTTACTTCTGACTTTCTATTGCCGGATGCAGACGCATGGCGTGCAGACTGCTGGAACATGATGAAATGCCGCAGCGATTGCTGGTTCTATTTTTTCACGAAACGAATTGACAGACTCGCAGAATGTCTGCCGGATGACTGGGGAGATGGTTACGACAACGTCCTAATCGGATGCACCGTGGAAAATCAGGACAGAGCCGATTACAGGCTGCCGATTTTTCTCTCCCTTCCCATCAAACATAAATCCATCATCGTGGCTCCCATATTGGAGAACATTCATCTTTCTGCCTACCTGCATAACGATATTGAAGAAGTTTCTGTTGGCGGAGAATCGGGTATTTCTGCAAGACCATGCAACTACGACTGGATTTTAAATATAAGACAGCAATGTATCGAAAAAAATATCCCATTCCGGTTTCACCAGACAGGATCTCATTTTATCAAGGACAGAAAGTTATACCAAATCAAACGAAAAGACCAGCTTTCTCAGGCAAGAAAAGCAAATATTGATTATCAAATCGGAGCATATTCTATTCCCAAAAAAATTGCCCTTAAAATAGAACAAAATTCCCATCGGGAATTCACGTTTTTTGATATCGAAGGAAAAGAATGAGGAGGAAAAAATGCAGTTAGAAACAGAACGCCTATTCCTGCGTCCTTGGCAGGACAGCGATGCAGATGATTTATACCGGTATGCCAGCCACCCTGATGTGGGTCCGATTGCCGGCTGGCCAGTACATACCAGTGTAGAAAACAGCCGTACCATTATCAAAACCGTACTTTCAAAACCGGAAACCTATGCAGTTATATGGAAACAAACTGGTCATGCAGTGGGAAGTGTTGGATTGATGATCGGAAAAGAAAGTGAACTTACTATTCCTGAAACAGAAGCAGAAATTGGATACTGGATCGGTGTGCCGTTTTGGGGACAAGGATTGATTCCAGAAGCAGTTCGAGAATTGATTCGATATGGTTTTGAAGATCTACACCTTGAAAAACTATGGTGTGCCTATTTTGATGGAAACAACAAATCCAAGCGAGTACAGGAAAAATGTGGCTTTACTTACCATCACACGAACCAGAATGTATTCTGGGAATTGATGGGAGATATTAGAACAGAACACGTTACTTACCTGCCAAGAGAAAACTGGATAAAAGCACACACGCTATCAGAAAAAACACTGGAGAAAAATCAATGACAGAAAAAGCATTTCATGAAAATATCAAACGCATCTTGATTTCTGAAGCGGAAATCAAAGCAAAAATCAAAGAAGCCGGAGAACAAATTAGCCAAGATTACAAAGAAAAACCACTTTTACTGGTTAGTATTTTAAACGGTGCATTTGTATTTATGGCTGACTTATGCCGTGCCATTTCTATTCCATGCGAAATTGCTTTTTTATGTGCTAAAAGCTACTACAATGAAACCGTTTCGTCTGGTACGGTAGAAATTGTCATGGACTTAAAACAGGATATCAGCCAATATCATGTGCTCATCATAGAGGATATTATTGACACCGGACGCACATTACACGACATTCTCCAACTGCTGAAAGCCAGAAATCCGCTCTCACTAAACGTGATTACCCTGCTAGACAAACCAGACCGCCGTGTCATAGACTTAAAACCGAATCGGTCTTTGTTCACCATTCCAGATATTTTTGTCATTGGATATGGATTGGACTGTGGTGAAATCTATCGCAACCTGCCCTACATTGCAGAATATGACAGCAAAGAAACAATATAATCACCATGTCATTTCCACCTCTGAATTCATTTTTCAAAACAACACCAATTCTCCATTTGTAAATCAAATTTTTATGACGCAACAAACAGTATCATAAGATGTACGATCATGAGCAATTTATATTTACTTTTCTATTTTTTATGAAAGGCGTGTTGAATATGCAGTATTTCGTAATATTAGAAAATCAGGAAATACTCCCTGTTACCATCAAATCCGTCTCCCCTTCCGGTGCTTATTTTATTGGCTTTCATAAAGAGGCATCGGCTACCTTTTACATCTACCGTGTTCTAAAAACAAAAGATCATGCGATATATGGACAGAAAATTGTAAGTTGTCCCGACTTTTCTGATTTCAATGATATGCCAGTTTTCAGTGGAATTGCATGGTTTGAAGAATATGGCTTTGTAAAATTTATTTTTACACAATGGGGACAATTTGAATCAGAATGCTATCGCAGATATTTTGACCGAAAACTATATGAACAAAAAAAGAAAGAACTGCATGGGGCAAAAAGAATAAACCATAAATAAAAGAGGGCTTGTAGCATGAATTACGAACATCTAGAGAAAAAACGAGAAAGTATTCGTACAATACTCAAAAAAATGTTCTCTATCACAGAAGATGCTGCTTCTAATGAAGAAATCCGAGACAGAATCCTATCAGGCGGAAAAATTACAGGAACCAATATGGTTGTCATGATGTGTGCAATCTTAATCGCTTCTATTGGCTTAAATACCAATTCTATTGCAGTAATCATTGGTGCCATGCTAATTTCTCCATTAATGGGCAGTATCCTTGCCATTGCTTATGGTACTGTGTCTAATGACGGCTATCTCATTAAACAACATGCCACTGGTCTTGCCGTACAAATTGGAATAAGCATCGCTACAGCAACTGTCTACTTCCTACTATCTCCCGTAAAAGAACCAACCGAACAACTATTAGCCAGAACAAATCCAAACTTTTTTGATGTCATCATTGCAGCAGCAGGCGGTATTGCTGGTATCGTCGGACAAACAAGACAAGATAAATCCAATAATATCATTCCCGGTGTTGCAATTGCAACCGCTCTTATGCCGCCACTCTGCACCTGTGGTTATGCAATCGCAAATCTCAATCCCCGAATGTTTTTAGGTGCTTTTTATTTGTTTATTATCAATGCATATTTTATTTATATTTCTTCCAGCGTTATGCTGACTCTATTGAAAACACCAAAAATAAAAGCAATGACACCAGAAGAATGGAAAAAATCAAAAAAGAAAATGTACCGCAACACACTGCTGGTGTTACTTCCGATTATTCTTATTGCATTTGCCATAAAATAGAAAGAAAAAATATCTTTGTGAAAAAGGAACAAAACAAAGCACGTACATTCCAACGCAACTTGGTTGCTATAATGTACGTGCTTTTACATTATTTTTATTCATTCTACTGTATCCTATCTTATTTCACCAAATTGGAAGCTTGTCCACCGAAAAAATCACAAATTGCAGCAACGCTTCTGCATCAGCATCATCCACTACACTTGTACCATCCACTTGATTACAATTGGCAAATTCCATCTGCTTTCTAGTCAATGCAATTTGTCCAGACAAATACTTATTTAACAATATGATATCTGATAGGTCTACTTTACTATCTAAATTGCAATCTCCATAAATAATATCATTTTCTATTATCTTAGTAGTTTCTGTGGTAA
>JAUNJC010000147.1 GCA_030523195.1 Oscillospiraceae bacterium | reverse complement strand
TTGTTTTTATATGGCGAACAGCGAATGTCTTCTCTTCTAGATTGCAATTTTCTCTAATTGCAACGTTCGTTAAGGGGAACAGCTTGTTCCCCTATTTAGAGGATGCCCTTCCCTTTTGTCGGCTACGCCGACATTCTTGCCCAACCTTTTTGTCAGCGTTGCTGACATTTTCCCACGCAGTGGGAAATCACCCACACTATGGGGAATCACCCTTTCCGCCAAGCTGAGCCAGCTTGACCGCAATCGCCTGTGGCATTAGAATGGAAACCATCATTTAAAAATTGATTTCCACGTTGTTTTTTACCGGGCTTTCCCCAACAATAGGGAGTATAAAACAAAAAACAGACACTGCAAGAGCATCTGTTTTTCCAAAATATACAGTAAACGACAATTTTTTGACGTTCTCTATCAAATCATTTTTGATTTTGCGGTTTCGTTTCTTCTATGGATTCTTCCTCCTGATTCGAGAATACCGCCTCCAAGACTTTTCCATAAAAATTTGCCGGATTTCGCATAATCTGCGTTCCAAGATATTTTGCTTGTTTTAAATCCGGTGCATATAGTTTTAAATCCATTAGATCACTCTGCAAATCCAGATACCGCACCTGCACATGATAGCCCTTTTTCAATGGCAAATAGGAAACCTTTACTTCTTCCCGCCGTTTTTGTCGCTTAAAATATTGCTTTGCTTCTAAGAAAATTTTATCTCGATACGGTTTTGCAACGTATTCTTTCAGTTGCTTCGCACACTCCACACCCGTTTCTGTCAAAGAAAACCAGTCATGTCCATCTGCATCTTGTTTCAGTAAAAGTGAACCGTTTTTTTGCAGGTAAGTAATGGCCTCCTGATAGAAAAAATAATTGATGATGTCCGTCCCCACTGCAATATCATACAGCTGTGTTGGAGAAATCGGCTTATCCAACTGTTCTAACAGACAGCAAATTAAAATATTTGCCATATGGGTATCCATTAGCGGCGGCGTTGCAATCTGTGACATTTTCAATAAATTTTCATCCTGCATCAACGGTTCCCTCCTCTGCAAAAATTTAGAAATGCGGATAATCCATCATATGCGACAACAGTGCAATATTCACCGCTGCCTCTACACATGGCACAGCTCTCGGTACAATACAAGGATCATGTCTCCCATGAACCTGTAAAATTTCATTTGTTTTGGCACGAAAATCCACCGTCTCCTGCGGTTTTGCAATGGATGCAGTCGGTTTAATTGCAACTCGCAAAATAATCGGCATACCGGAAGAAATTCCGCCTAGAATCCCACCGTGATGATTGGTTTTTGTCATCACATGTCCATTCTCGTCGATATAAAATGGGTCATTATTTTGACTGCCAACCATCTCTGCAACTTGAAAACCAGCACCAAATTCTAACCCCTTTACAGCAGGAATACCAAAAATCAACTGTGCAATCGTATTTTCTAACCCCTGAAACATGGGGGAACCGACACCGGCTGGCATATTCACCACAGCACATTCAATCAAACCACCCAGTGATTCACCGCCTTTTCTGGCATTGCGGATATCTTCCTGTATCTTTTCTCCCTGTGCATCGTTAATAACAGGAAATGCTTTCTCTCGTACGGAAAGAATATCCGTTCTGGATACCTTTGTCTCTGAAAACGCATCGTCCTCTATCCCATGTACTGCTGCAATATGTGCCCCTGTGTAAATGCCACGCCGTTCCAAAATCTGTCCGCAAACCGCACCTGCAAAACAAAGCGGTGCCGTTAGTCTGCCGGAAAAATGTCCGCCGCCTCGTACATCCTGAAACCCACGGTATCGCATCGCACCCGTATAATCGGCATGTCCCGGACGAGGCAGTCGCTCCAGATTGCTATAATCTTTCGACCGTGTGTCCGTATTCTGGATCATCGCACAGAGCGGCACACCCGTTGTCCGATTGTTCAACATACCAGACTGTACCTGCGGCAAATCCTTTTCCCTTCTTGGTGTGGTCGTTCCGTCCTTTTTCGGAGCACGTCTTTCCATAAACTGTAAGACTTTTTCCATATCAATATACTCCCCCGGCGGCAAGTTATCGATTACGACACCAATGGACGGACCATGCGACTCTCCAAAAATGGAAATGGAAATCCGATTATTCCAAAACGATGACATGAGCATTTCCTCCTAATTGATTATAGTCTTCATAAAACTGCGGATACGATTTTTCCACGCACTCACCGCCCTGAATCACAACCGGAGCCATGCACCTAGTAGCAGCAATGGCTGCACACATGGCGATGCGATGATCCCCATAGCTGTCAATTCTGCCGCCTTGTAAGCATTCCACCGGTTCAATCTGCAAACCATCCGCAAAAGGTGTCACAGTTCCACCGAGCCGATTCAACAATTCCGCAGTGGCAAGCAGTCGATCACTCTCCTTAATTTTCAAGCGAGCCGCTCCATAGATAACAGATGGCTGTGTACCAAATGTCGCCAGCACTGCCAAAATCGGCACCAAATCCGGAATATCAGTAGCATCCACCTGTATTCCTGCCGATTTGTGATTACACTTATTATACCACATCTCTTCTGCAATTTCAATGATTATTTTATCGCCCTGTACGCTATCCGGATTCAAATTTGTCATAGTAATGTGATTACCGAGTGCATTTGCCACTGCAAAAAATGCTGCCTGCGAATAATCTCCCTCTACCGCACCATTATAAGCGTATGCGGTTTGTCCGCCTGCAATATGATAGCCGTTTTCTGTTTCCGTTACAGAAAGCCCGAACTGCTGCATACAAGCAATCGTCAAATTCACATAGGGTTTAGATTGCAGCGGGGACAGCATAACAATATCAGAATCCCCTTTCAGTAATGGCAGAGCAAACAGCAGTCCGGTAACATATTGGGAAGAAACATCCCCCTCTAAATAATAGGTTCCGCTTTTCAGCTGTCCCTGTATGGTAAACGGCATCGTATTGGCATAATCAAACGTAATTCCATTGTTGGAAAGCTCTCGCACATAGGCAGTAATAGGCCGTTGCGGCAATCTGCCCTGTCCATGAAAGGTTGCAGTTACCCCTAGTGCCGCGGCAACTGGAATCAAAAATCGAAGTGTAGAACCGCTTTCACAACAGTCAATTTCTGCGGTTTTCGCATTGGCTTCCCCGCCAATGCCTGTAACCGTAACAGTACTGCCATCTGTATGGAATACAGCACCTAAGGCAGACAGTGCCTCCATCGTAGCGGTAATATCTTTAGAAAAGCTAACCTTTTGAATCACAGAAGTACCTTCTGCCAATGCAGCACAAATCAACATCCGATGTGTCATACTCTTCGATGCCGGAATAGAAACCGTGCCGCTGAGAATACGGGGTTCTACCTGAATATTCATGCATTTTCCTCCATCCATGCTGCAAATTCTCTTACAGAAGCCGTGCGAATTTCTGCCTTTCCAGCTGTTTCACAGACAATATAACGCAGCCGACTGCCTGCACGCTTCTTGTCCACTCCACAAAATGGCAGCAACTCTGCCATTGGAACAGGGACAGAAGTGGGAAGATGATAGGCGGCTAAGCAGGCTTTCAAAGCGACTGTCTGTTCTGGCGAACACGTTTTTTCTGCCATCAGGCACATGCCAATGGCAACTGCACTGCCATGCGAATAGGTTTCATAATGATAATAGCTCTCAATGGCATGCCCAAGCGTATGCCCATAGTTGAGAATCATGCGTTCTCCCGTGTCAAATTCGTCTGCCTCTACCACATCTCGCTTGATGGAAATGCAAGTGCAGATAACATCCTCTAAAACAGAGAAAATATTCTCTTGTGTATGGGCTGCCAACAGGTCAAACAGCTCTGCATCCCGAATCATTCCATACTTAACCACTTCTCCCATGCCATCAGAAAAAATTTCTGGCGGCAAAGTTTGCAGCGTATCAGGATCACAAAGAACACAAACCGGCTGTTTAAAGGCACCAACTAAATTTTTTCCGCCCTTTAAGTCAATGGCAGTCTTTCCGCCAACGGAAGAGTCCACCTGTGCAAGCAATGTAGTAGGAATCTGGATGAAATCCATCCCACGTAAATAAGTGGCTGCTGCAAAACCCGCAAGATCGCCAACGACACCGCCGCCAAGTGCAACAATGGCATCTGTTCGGGTAAACTGCTTTTCACACAGAAAATCATAAACATCCAATAATGTCTTTGCACATTTCGAGGCTTCCCCATTCGGAAACACAAATAGTTCTGTCCGAAAACCCGCTTTCTGCAAAGCGGATAAAACCGTATCACCATAGAGCTTCTGCACAATATCATCTGTAATCACTGCGAGAGAAGCTGCTTTTGTATTCTGCTGAATATAATTGCCACATTCAGCAAGCAAACCATTCTGTACATAAATGGGATAGGTATGACTGGCATGTACCGTTATTTTTTTCATGGTATCTCTCTTTTCTGCACTGTTGTATGCATTTATTTTCTTTATTATACCGTTTTTCTGTTCCCCTGTCAACAAGCGTTGTGAAGGGAAATCTAATTTTCTCTTTTTTCCCAATACAATAAACATCCCCCGGCAAAGCCGGGGGTTTTTCCGTAAACGCCCCATAGGGGCT
>JAUNJC010000146.1 GCA_030523195.1 Oscillospiraceae bacterium | reverse complement strand
GAAAATGCTGTAATAATCTCTTCCACAACAGCTCATCCATTTCCTCAATATTCTTAATGTCCTTAAATCTATCAGTTTTTTGGAGATTCCAATCCTGAAACATTTCATTCAATTCATTGACATATGGAGCAATGATATGATTGTCTATCGCTGCTGCAATTCCGTCACAAATTTCATCACACGACATAACCGGTCGTTCATCACATTGAAATTCTGATTTGCTAAAAACAGGTTGTTCCGACCATTTCAAGCATCGAATTACATCCATTACAAAACCGCCAATCGCCATAAGCTGCTGCCATTCTGGAATATCATCATTGATGTACGCCTTGAACGATTTCAACCTATTGACCAAACTTTCGTTTTTTCCATCTTCGGATATGAATTTTTCTTCTTCAGCTACAAATTTTTTCATGCTTGTTCTCTCCTAAACATAAAATTATTTTATAAGGTACAATATAACCAAATGAACCGGATAAAAGACATAGAAAAACCACTTATGAAACGCATTCTTGCTGCCAGATTTGCCATTATATGCAATCAGAAAAAGCGGTGCAGCAAATACGCCCAAAGACCACCAACCGTAATGCCATGTCTCAGATTCTATTATTACTTTGCAGTACAAAATACTGATAATGATATACGCCATACATGGTATCATTTTTTCTTTTTTGCTATGAGCCTTGTGATAACCATAAAATGCAATGCACCAAAGCGGTACAAACATCAACCAATCTCCAAAAGCAGACAGTGTCAAAATAACAAATATCCCAACAATTTTTAGAAATACAGAACAATTCACTGTATCCAGAAACCAGACTGCAAGCAGTCCTAACAGCAACGTATATAGTACACTGAATCGGAGCGTCAACGTTCCTGTTTCAAAATAGGAGAACGGCAGCCATGAAACTGCTGTAAACACCGCTAATCGTGCAACATATTTCCTTACACTTTTTGTATGATAATAGCTTTCAACGATGAAATATGCCATTGTAGGGGCGGTTAACCGCCCTACAAAGTGCATAATTATCGCCAGTATAGATGTATCTGAAAGAAACACTGTGGCAATGTGGTCAAGTATCATTGCAATTATCACAAGGTATTTGATTTGATTACGATTCATCAAATTATTTCCTCACAATTCTTACAATACCACTGCTTGTACTCATCTTCCATGAATCCTAATCGTATGATATTATGTACCGCTAAGTATCGTTGATGCTGCGTTTCTACTATTTGTTCATTCTGCCTACCATCGTGCAGCATATGAATGTATGCAAAATGCTCTCGAATCGCTGATTCAAAAATCAATTGTTTTAGATGATTCATCTGTACCTCCTGATTTCAATTGAAATCAGGAAAAGTAGCAATCACTTTTCCTTTTTCACTGTCGTCTTCTTGATTCATAAAATACATTTCAAGTGCCTTTTCAATGATTTCAGATACCTCTTCATTGGTTGCTTTTTTACTGAAATATCTGGAATAGGAAGCCTGACTAATTTTTATGGATTTCGGTTTAGGCTGCTGTGGCTCATTGGATTTACCGGACAAGATTTCTTCTACTTTCTCATCTGGCAAATTTCCATTGCCGTCTGCTGTTGTACGAAGCTGTTCCGCTTTTTTCACATCTACTTTGTATTGTTCTGCCAGAAGTGCAATTGTTTCTTGTGTCCCCTCTGACAAATAAGAAAGCTGAACACCAGCTAAAAGCGGAATCACACCAGAATCAATTTCTTCTTTCAGCATATCAATCAGCTTGCTGATACGTATCAATCTGGAAACAGTTTTTCCGCTTAATCCATACTCCTCACCAACTCTGTCACGGCTTTTCTTTCCGGATGCATCTTTCTTTTCCTTTTCAGCAAGCTCCGGATGCTCAATCTGTTGCAGCTCACGAATAATATCAGTTCTCTTTCCCTGAGAAAACATCTTGTCCTGCCGCATTGCAACCACTGCTGCCTGTTCGGACAATTTCAAATTTCCAAACCCACGCTGCATGATATTGCTCTCAATAACATACATTTCTGCTTCTTCTGCCGTCAATCCCTGCTTGACAATCGCTGGAACCGTTTCTTTTCCTGCAAGTTTAGAAGCATTCCATCGGTTGTGACCAATGAGAATTTCATACTTGCCGTTACTGCTCGGCTGCACAATCAATGGTGTGAGAACACCGTTATTTCGGATGCTCTGTACCATATCTTCCAATCGTTCTCCCTCATACAAGGTAAACATATGGTTGTGATATGGCTCTAGCAAATTCACTGCAATCTGCTGCACCTGATTGATATTGTTCTGTGATGCACCGAGCATTGCACCAAGGTCAAAAGCAACCATTTTTCCCCTCCTTTTAACACATATTATTTTTCACACTCTATAAAAGTGCCGTTTTTTATCTTTTCCCATTTTATTTTATACTGGAAAGGAAACCATCTTTTTTCACAGGAATCGCAGCGATAGCTGGAACACCTTACTACCGGCTCGCTGCATTCACCAATCATTTCACCTATGCTATCCCCTTCTATCTCTACGCCTGTTACATACATGGGATATTCTTTTTTATATGTAAAGGTTGTAAGAACTGTTGCATATACCTTTCCTTTTCCGCAAAAAGGACACTTCATTGCAACATCAGAACCCATTACGTGATCATTTTTCATCTCAAGTCCTCCATTCACCATCGTATGAGAAATCTCACTGACTTCGTCATTTTTTTCTTGCAGCAAATAATCTGTACTACACTCCAAAATCTGCGACATTTTAATAAGTGTCTCGTAACTTGGATTTCCACCGTTTTTCCAGTTGGTAATATTACTCTTACTGATTCCCAGTTCCATTACCAATTTGCTTGGAGATGTGCCTTTCTCTTTGCACCTTTTTTTAAAAGCATCATAATTCAAAAAAAACAACTCCCTTTATTTCTTCCCGACTTGTGGACAGCCTGTCCACAAGTCTATTCTTTCACGCTAAATACCAAATTTCAAAATAGGCTTATTATCTCGATTGATACATTATTTTTAATAAAATGGCACTTCATTTTATTAAATGTCATCCAATACGGTTCAAAGTATTCATAGGTATGTTCTTTTTGAAACTCCTCCACCATTTTCCTTACATCCTTCGATGCTTCCTCTAGTTTTTTTCTGTCTATTTTAACCAAGCATTTCGTATGCTTTTGATAAAATCTCCGACGGATTTCGCAGTCTTGAAATACCCAATCATTCTTGATTTTGCCGTCCACATATACGGCAATACAGTTTTTCAGTTTCTTATAAGGTTCTACTGTAAGAGTGACAGAATAGCCGTCAATTTTCAGATGAATCCTTGAACCAATATAAGAAAGTTTATTCTCTATATGCTTCCAATCTTCATTCGTCATGATTTTTCTCAT
Source organism: Oscillospiraceae bacterium (assembly GCA_030523195.1). GTDB lineage: Bacteria > Bacillota > Clostridia > Oscillospirales > Ruminococcaceae > Ruminococcus_C. The sequence continues at coordinate 1,211 of JAUNJC010000146.1, read as the reverse complement.
CCTTTTCCATTGTATCATTTACAACAAGGCGATAACTGGTATTCTTCTACACGCATCTGCATTAAAATGTCACATTCGGGTCATTCAGAATAGCATCAAATGCTTCCAAGTCCTCTGCACTCGGCTCTGCTTTTGTTTCCTTTTTTCGATAGTCAGAATGAAAGTAGAACTCTTTGACAACAATACGATTATCGTAATGTTTTACGCCATCTTTTTCATACATATCATTTTCCATCCGTCCGACAATCGAAATGGTATCGCCCTTGTCAAACCACTTTGCAATGCTTTCTCCTGTAACATTCCATGCAATCACATTAAAAAAATCTGATTCTTTTTTTCCGTTCTGTCGTCTGGAACGGTCAACACCAATGCGAAAATAACAAAGCACTTTCCCATTGGCTGTCGTTTTGCACTCCGGCGTGGTTGCCAATCTTCCAGTCATAATCACAACGTTCATCATTCGCTCTCCTTTTCATCAGTATTCTGAAAATAGGTCTGTAAGGTCTGCCAATAGGCTTCTGGACTTTCATAGCCCCACACTGCATAATCAAAAGTATTGATTCTCTGAAACAAATCCATATCTGTTTCCATGATAAATACAGAAAGCCAATCGGTCAGCAGCCAATCCTTGACGTCTACATAATCAAATGCTTCTAAATCCTTGTCACTTTTTCCCGCCCTATTTGCAGCATTCTGCATCTGCTGCACCACATATAAAAGCTGTTCTAAAGCAGCTGCATATCGTTCCACTTCCGGCAAGTCTTCCTTGCTGTGAAATGCTTCCATGCAAGAAAGCAATTCTTTGTAATTTTCAAAATACATAACTTCTCCTCTTTCTAATGCTGTTATTTTGACTTGTGGACAGGCTGTCCACAAGTTTTTTATTGCTATGCCTTCCTAAGATTTCTTCTTCTTTTGCCTACTGTTCGCAGCGTTCCAATTTCGGAAAATCAACCAGTCATTTCTCTTGGCATCATAGAGTCCATAGAACTTGTTAGTTCTGATCAACTCATACTCGACACCAAAAAAGCTTTTGAGTGCTGTCTGCATCACCTGTAATTTGAGATTGCAAATCTCAATCCTTCCGGTTAAGTATCGTTTGTTTTCTTCATCTGTATCTGTACTGCTCAGATTGTCCAAGTAGTACAGATACAGATTCAGAGCTTGTGTTCATAGAAAAAAAGTGATAAAATAAGAGTATGGAAAAAGAA
>JAUNJC010000145.1 GCA_030523195.1 Oscillospiraceae bacterium | reverse complement strand
ATGATGACGCCTTCCTCGCTTCAGTTTTACTTGCTTTTCGTGCGTAAACCCTGGCACAACTACTCTATTAGCTTGCAATTTTCATTTTATTGTGCTATAATAACAGTAGCGATTTCCAGACAGAACAACAAAATGTCAGGAGGAATTTATGTTGAAAAAAATATGGAAACTTCTATTCAGCCAAAATACACTATACATTTTATTGATGCTAATACAACTGGCATTTCTGGTGCTGTCTGTTTTATTTTTAAATCAAAATTATGCGTGGGTATACGGTGCATTGCTCTTATTGAATGGTGTTATGATTATTTACATCACCAATTCCAAAAAAAATCCTAGCTACAAAATTTCTTGGCTGGTAGTCATTGCAGTTCTTCCAATTTTTGGAGGATTAACCTACCTTTTTCTCAAAACCAGAAAAGATACCCGCAACTTTTTCCACAATTATGAAGAGCAAATGAAAAAAACACGCTCTTTACTGCCGCAAGAACCAGATGCTGCACGACACTTACTAGAAGAAAGCCAACAACTCTACAATCTTTCCACCTATCTACAACGCACTGGTTTTCCAGTCTATGAACAAACCAATGTGACATATTTCCCACTGGGAGAAGACCAGTTTGCAGAGATGAAAAATCGTCTGCGACAGGCAAAACGCTTCATTTTCATCGAATATTTTATCATTTCACCGGGAAAAATGTGGGACGAGTTTCTAGAGATCTTAATTGATCGTGCCCATGCTGGCGTAGAAATTCGACTGATGTATGATGGCATTGGCACAAAATTTTTCTCAACAGATGATTTTATTAAAATTGCAAAAGAACATCATATTCAGTGTAAAGTTTTCAATCCATTCCGCCCGCTGCTCTCATCTGCACAAAATAACCGAGATCATCGAAAAATTCTCATCATTGATGGCAATATTGCTTTTAATGGCGGAACAAACCTTGCTGATGAATATATCAATGAAAAAGTTCGATTCGGACATTGGAAAGACACTGCCATTCTGTTAGAAGGGGCGGCTGTCTGGAGTTATACCATGATGTTTTTACAACTCTGGAATATGAATCCATCTAATAAACCGGAACCATACTCTCAGTATCGCCCAACAAAACTGCCGAAACAAACCAATGGCGGATTTATTCAACCCTTTGGCGATAGCCCTACCGCCAATGACCTAAAAGGCGTTATGGTTTATTTGGATTTAATCTCCAATGCCAAACGTTATATCTATATTGAAACCCCTTATCTGATTCCCGATCATGATTTGCTCACTGCACTCAAGCTAGCAGCAGAAAAGGGCGTGGATGTACGAATCATTACACCACATATTCCAGATAAATGGTATGTTTATCAAATTGCGTGGAATTACTATCAAGAGTTGTTAGAGGCAGGCGTAAAAATTTTTGAATATACCCCTGGCTTTATTCATGCAAAGTGCTTTATCGTAGATGATGAGTTGGCAGTACTGGGAACCATCAATCTAGATTACCGCAGCTTGTACCTGCACTTTGAATGTGCCTCTCTGATTTATCGCTGCAATGTCATTCAAACCATGTTGGCAGATTTCCTGAAAACACAGCAGCGATCACAACCCATTACACTGGAAGACTGTAAAAATCGAAAATGGTATCAAAAATGTACCAGCTATGTACTGGGGCTATTTGCCCCATTGCTATAACTATTATTGTAAAAGGAGGATTGCAATATGGAAGAACCATGCAATCATCAGTGTGAATCCTGCGGCAGCAATGGCAATTGCAGCACACAGGATGCAGAACACGAAAAGAGAGTAAAGGAAAATACCGGTGGCATAAAAAATGTCATTGCGGTTGTCGGCGGAAAAGGCGGCGTAGGAAAATCGCTCGTCACCAGTCTGCTTGCCATTCAGACTCAACGACTCGGTTATCATGCTGCCATTCTGGACGCCGATGTAACAGGCCCCTCTATTCCAAAAATTTTTGGTATTTCCAAACCGGCAGAAGCAGTCGAAAATTCTCTTCTGCCAAATGTTACGGAAAGCGGCTTGAAGATCATGTCTATGAATCTGCTTTTGCCCAATGAAACTGATCCAGTCCTCTGGAGAGGTCCGGTTATTTCCGGCGTTGTCAAGCAGTTCTGGGAGGATGTTCGCTGGGGCGATGTAGACTTTTTATTTGTAGATATGCCACCCGGAACCGGTGATGTGCCGTTGACCGTCTTTCAGTCTCTGCCCATCAATGGCATTTTGATTGTCTCCACACCACAGTCACTAGTTTCTATGATTGTGGACAAAGCAATGAATATGGCACAGATGATGAATGTCCCTGTACTAGGAATGGTAGAGAATATGCGCTTTCTCCGCTGTCCAGACTGTGGTAAAGAAATCCCGCTGTTCGGAAAAGATGAACACGTAGACAGTCATGCTGTTCCAGTATTGGAACGCATTCCACTGGATCCCAACGTGGCAGCTGCCTGTGATGCAGGAACACTGGAAACCACAGAAATTGACTATCTGACAAAAACAGCAGTCATGTTGACCGAATCTTTTGGTAAAAATCAATAATTTTTGTGTTTATTATGTGAATGCTTGATGGATTTTCAAAAAAGCAAACAAAAATACAGCAAAATTGATTTGAAATTTTTAGCAGATTTTCTGTTGACAAACGAATGAAAATCCGATATAATAACAAGTAGAAACAGCAAAGGTGCTGGATAGAGAGTTTTCTCTGTCCAGCACCTTTTTTGTTTGTGTTTCGGTAAAAGAAGGGGCCGCTTTTCCGAAATAATTTTACAACATGGAAGGATGAGTCAGAATGGATGAAACAAAATTGTTAGATCTCATGAATGGCGAAATATTCGGCGTTTGGTTTTTAGTCGGTGCGGCACTAGTTTTCTTTATGCAATGCGGATTTGCAATGGTAGAAACAGGTTTTACCAGAGCCAAGAATGCCGGTAATATCATTATGAAAAACCTGATGGACTTCTGTATTGGTACAGTGGTCTTCATTCTCATTGGTTTTAGTTTGCTGCTTGGCGAAGACTGGATCGGTTTCATTGGAAAACCGGGATTTGATATCTTCTCTGACTATGCAAACTTTAACTGGTCAGGCTTTGTATTTAACCTGGTCTTCTGTGCAACGGCTGCCACCATTGTTTCCGGTGCAATGGCAGAACGTACTAAATTTATTTCCTATTGTATTTATTCCGCAGTCATTTCCGCCATTATTTATCCAGTAGAAGCACACTGGGTATGGGGCGGCGGTTGGCTGTCCACTTTAAGCACACCATTCCATGATTTTGCTGGTTCTGGTGCCATCCACTACGTTGGTGGGGTTTGTGCCTTGATTGGTGCAGCCATTCTTGGTCCTCGAATTGGTAAATTCACAAAGGGAGAAGATGGGAAAATCAAAGTCAATGCCATTCCCGGTCACTCTTTGACAATTGGTGCATTGGGCTGCTTTATTCTCTGGTTTGGTTGGTACGGCTTTAATGGTGCCGCTGCTACTTCTGTTTCCCAGCTTGGCTCTATTTTCGTTACCACTACTATTGCACCAGCAGTTGCCACATTTGCCTGCATGATCTTCACATGGATCAAATATGGCAAACCAGATGTTTCCATGTGTTTGAATGCTTCTCTTGCTGGTTTGGTTGGAATTACCGCTGGCTGCGATGTATTAGACGCATTTGGTGCAGTCATTGTTGGTCTTGTTTCCGGTTTACTGGTTTGCTTTGGTGTATGGCTGTTAGACCATATTCTGCATGTCGATGATCCCGTTGGTGCCGTTGCAGTGCATTGCTTAAATGGTATCTGGGGCATTATTGCAGTTGGTTTGTTTGCAACACCTGATGCACCACTCTCCGCATGTACAGGTCTATTTTATGGCGGCGGTTTCCGCCTGCTTGGTTCTCAGCTGCTTGGTCTGCTGGCAATTGGTGCATGGACGGCTATTGTCATTACAATTACTTTCCTGATCATCAAGCATACCGTTGGTCTACGTGCTTCTGCAGAAGAAGAAGTAATTGGTCTGGATATCACAGAACATAATCTGCCTTCTGCTTATGCAGACTTTATGCCATCTGCTGCAACTGTTTCTATGGATACAGAAAATGCATCTGTTGCTGGTATTGACCTGCCGGAACCGCAGTTAATTGTAAAACCGGCAAGCGGTACCGCAAAAATGTCCAAAATCGTGGTCATCTGCAAACAGGAAAAACTAGCAGTTCTACAAGCTTCTCTCAACAAGATTGGAGTCAATGGCATGACAGTTACACAGGTGCAGGGCTATGGAGCACAAAAGGGCAACTCCCAATATTATCGTGGTGTTCGTGTGGATGGTCCAAAGCTGCTGCCAAAGGTAAAAATTGAAATTGTCGTAACCAGCATTCCAGTAGACACCATCCTGAATATTTGCAAGAAAGTACTTTATACTGGTCAGATTGGTGATGGCAAAATTTTTGTTTACGATGTAGAAGAAGTAGTAAAGGTTCGTACTGGTGAAACAGGATACGATGCTTTACAAGGCGAAGACTGATCTGTAATTTTCTCTGAAGGAAACAGGGTACAGCAAACAAGCTGTGCCCTGTTTTTCTTTTATTTTTGCAGTTAATTTCTTTTATATTTTTATTTTTTTTAT
>JAUNJC010000144.1 GCA_030523195.1 Oscillospiraceae bacterium | reverse complement strand
TTATGATTTCTCATGCTTTTTCTCTTTTAAAACGTCTATGAACACAGGCTCTGAAATGATTCCATATGAACAGCTTCTGCTGGGATTTGATGGTAGTAATCCGGATTGATACAAAATGTACCGTTTTTATTGATTTTTGCTGCACCGCTGTCAACTAAATTCGATAGCCAATTCTCTTCTTTTGAAGATTGTTCTGTTTGGTCAACCGTTTCTTTTTCCTTGCTCTGTGGTGCTTCATCTGGAACGACTTCCTTTTCATCCAGTTTTATTGATTGCTCTGACTGCTCAGGAACATCCTTATTCACAGATTGTTCTGTCTGGTCAACCGTTTCTTTTTCCTTGCTCTGTGATACTTCATTTGGAACAGTTTCCTTTTCCTCCAGTTCTTTTGATTGCTCTGACTGCTCAGGAATATCATTATGAATCGCTTCTGTCTGTTGTTGTTCTTGTTGTTGCTCTGAAGATTCCTTTTCTGGCGGTAAATTATTGACTACACCATCAATATTGTTGTAATTTTGTTCCATTGATAACTCTGTGTTACGCAGATAGTCCGCCCCTTGCGTTACTACTGTTTCAGCCAATAAATCTGGTTGTGCATTTCCGGATTCTATAGCCGTATCTACAACGGCTTCCGTATGAGAGAGCAAGTGATCTACTTGTTCTGGTGTATGCTCTGCGAAAGATTTTTCTAAATTACTGAGTTTGTTCATGCGAACCAATAAAGCTTGCTTTCGAGCTTGAATATCCTGAATCTTATCGCCTATGCTCAGCTGCTCCATACTGTTTGTAGCCATACCATATGCTTTTGATAGACTTGCAATTTGTTGGTCACACTTTTCTATCTTAAACGATAGCGTTTTTTTGGAAGCATCCTGTAATCCATCCATACTCTGTGTGAATTGTTGTCGCCGTTCTTCTGGATTTCGAATTGTAAAGCTTTTGATTGCACTATCAAGATGCCGCATTTTATCCGCTTTTGCTTGTGATACAGATATTTTGTGGTCAATTCTTCTCATATGCTTTTCAATTTTCGCTTGACGATTTGGAATAGAAGTGTTCTGAATTTTATCAATCCTGCGTTGATTTCTCTGTATCAAAGCCTGAATAGGTGCATTCAGAACACCGCCGGACAGACCTTTTAACATCACATTGGTTTGTTGCAATCGTTCTACTTTTGCAGTCAACTTATCAAGTTTAACAGTGTTCTTGGCAATTTTGTTTTCACGTGTCTCTCTTTTTTCCTGTAAAGAATCTATTCTATCCTCATGTTTTTGATAAATGGCATTTAAAACAGGCAACAGGCTTTCAGAAGTCTTTTCTGTTTTTATTGCAGCATTTTTTTCAGTTGGAAACTTGACATTTTGCGTAGAATATGCTATACTATCATTGAAGCTGAGGAATGTGTTCTCTTGGGGCAATTGTAGCCCTAAAGAATGAAGCATTCTCTCAGCTTTTTCTTGATTTACAGCAATCAAATTGCCTTGCTCCATCTGAGCTTTAAGGTAATTACTCATATTGTTTCTGCCATAAGCACTGGAAATACGGTTTACTTCACGAAAGCCTTGTTTTTCTGACAATGATATGGCAACCATAATTCCACGATTTTCTTTGTCCTTTAGTTCTGTGATGGCAACTAATGAGTTTTCCTTGCTGCCTTTGAAAATCAATGCAGGATTTCTAAGTTCTGCTGGAAGCTGCTTGATGATTTCTGCACTTAATCCATGCCCATGAAAATACGCATCAGATTCGGACATACACTTTCTGACCGTGCTTGGATTGATAACAACATTTAAATCAGGGTTTGCTCCGGATATTGCCAGTGAAATTGGGGTAGCTCCTATTGTAATGGGAGCTATTTCTGTATCCGGACTTGCTAAATACTTATCAAGGTTTTTGGAAAATTGCTCATCCTCGTGGAGATTTTGCTGTATTTTCTTTGTAATGTTCATCAGTTCTTCTTCATCTATTGTCAAAGTGGATTTTTTTTCACTTTCCATAACTGGCATACTATTTTCTCCTTATTCATGATTGTTCATACAGTCCTCTTTATCATTGCCCCAGTCTTGGAAATTGTCCCCAAACAGCTTTTTTGCATCTGAATATCCTTTTGAATAACACAAATTGCATAGAGCAAAAATACCAATTGTACTGGAAGCTGCAGCAATCACCGCAGCAGTTACTTTGAATCCTTTTTTCATGGAAAATCATTCCTTTCAAATTACTTTTTGTTTCTTTCTAATTCCTCACTTTTTTCGATGATATGTGTTCGTTCTCCATTCACAGTATTTTCTCTGATTGTCTGTGCATTACGCTTCAGCACATCACGAGAAGTAAACGGTGTATTTCTTTTCTTCTTTTCCTGACGGATTTCTTCTTGTTGATGGAGCTGTTCGCTGCCATTTGACGGCTGCATTTTCTGTGATATGCTGGGCTGCTGCCTTTCAGATTCCAATTGCTGTACTTCGCTTTCCACTTCATGATGCAGGGACAATTCATCTTGCAATGCTTTTTTTATAGTGAAATCATCAGCATGACAAAAACAAGTGTATGTTAAAGCAAGTTGAATCTGTAAATCATGCGGTTTTCGTTCCAATGATGAAACAGAGACATGCAAAATTTCTGAAATTTCTGGTAGCAATGATTTTGCTAAATTGACGTTATCGGAATCGGCACGATACAGTTTGATTCGTTCTAACAGTTCTTCATTTGTATGGGTATTTTTGTAAATCAGCTGCTCAATTCTTTCTTTATCAGCACGGGAAAATGCAATCATGATCTTGTTATCCATGCTTTTGGCATGGTACATCATATTGCTTTGTTCTAAGCCATATAGGATCTCTTCAGGATAAGTTGTATCCACTGTAAGAAATTGTTTGTCAGGAATTTCATTTAATGCAAATCCACTTTCTTTCATGTCAACACCATCTTTTTCAGCGTTTCAATCAATTTCTGTAATTTTTCTTCATCTTTATTTACTGTTTCATAATGGAACAGGTATGTGCCGTAGATATTTTCCTGTTGCTGTTCCGGCAGACTTTGTAGCTGTTCCAATGGAACATCAATCAGGTCTGCAACATGTACAAGCTCCATTTTGATAACACCTTTTCTTGCAATCTCGTATATAGTCGGAACATCGCTTTTATCATTCAGATAGGCATACATCAAATGCGATTGTGTCTGCTCATCCAGAGAACAAAGTGTTTCATAGTCATAATCAAATCCAATCACCGTGGCAACGTCTTTCATAGCATCTTGCAAAACTTCTTTTTGCCATAGTTTGTCTAATTCCTTATATGCCTGCATAACTGTTTTTTCCTCTTTCAAATCATACATAAGCACAATTGCTTCCATTGCATTTAAAGTGTCCTGCGAAAAGTTTAATAGACTTTCTACAGAAACATCTAAAAGTCGTGCAGCATTTTGAATTGCTTCATTCATTTTGATTCCTTTCTGACTTGTGGACAGCCTGTCCACAAGTAACACATTCCTGATTTTTTAATAAATGCCACAGTTGGAAAGAAAAATGGAACCTTTCCACTGTGGCATTTGCTTATGTTATGAGACTCTTACTTTTTCGGCTTTGAATTGGTGCGATATGTAATACCAATCATTGCTGTTAAGCAGAAAATTGCAACCACAAGAGGGATTGGTTTTGCACACTCTCCAGTTTTTGGACTGGAGGAGGTATTAGGTGTGCTTGGAGAACTTGGAGAAGAAGGAGAATACGGAGTGCTTGGTGAAGATGGCGTTTTAGCTGTAGTCGTTGTTGTGGTAGTAGTGGTAGTAGTAACATTGTTGGTTGTGCTGCTTGTATTAGTTGTATTGGTAGTCGTTTCTGTTTCTTCTGGAATGGTTTCTATCTCTTCTGTTGTCTCTGTTACTTCGGTTGTATTTTCTTCTGTTGTTGTAGTCATTTCTGTTGTTGTTTGATAGTTGATAATAGGGTCACCATTATTGACTTCAAAGGTAATATCCGCAATCGTCTGATCTTCTGGATAGATGACTTCTACTGGGTAGATGGTATCTGAAAGAACATATCCATCTGCGGTTGCCAGTTCCTTTACATAATAGTTACCAGCTGGCAGGGCATTTTCAAATATGATTGTACCGTCTTCCTGTGCGTTTGCGATACCAATACAGCTATCACTTGGAATCACCGTTCCATCCAGAAGAGGAATTTCTTGAGCGGTGTACAAGCCAAACTGTACCATAGTGATGTCACCAGCATCACCTTCTAATTGCTTGGAGAGGTGAATTTGGCAGCGAATGATGTCATTGGTGATTTCTACATTTGCCGTGTCACCTTCCGTTGTCGTAAAGTCAATAGTGTAAGGCTCAGTATGGATAACATAACCACTTATGGTCTGTATCTCCTGTACAGTGTAAATATCGCCATAAAGGATGCTGCTTTCTGCATAACCATTTTCATCGGTGATCACGGTTTCTACCAGATTGCCTTCTGCATCGTAGATACCGAAGGTAACGCCAGCCATATCGTGCAGAGCATATTCGATGTTGTAAATCACACCATCTTCTGATAAGGTTGCAGAAGATGCAGTCGGTGCAATCTTATGAATTGTAATTTTCCGTTCTGGGATGGTGGTTGTGGTTGTTGTCTCCTCTGTAATGATGGTTTCCTCAGTAGTAATCTCTTCGGTCGTTGTGGTTGCTTCAGTGGTTGTGGTGATCGTGGTTGTCGTAGTGGTCGGCTTAGTGGTAGTAGTCGTTGCGGTCGGTTTAGTTG
>JAUNJC010000143.1 GCA_030523195.1 Oscillospiraceae bacterium | reverse complement strand
TTTTTAGCGGTCGAGTTATTTTTTTCTGTTTTGGGTGTGCAGGCAGTTAGCAAGACCGCCGCCACTGCAACTGCCACACATTTCCAACTGGATCCCATTTTCTTCATATCATTTTCTCCTTATTTTAATTGCCTGCCCTATGACAGACAAAAACACTGACAGCCAGACGGACGCTTTTTGTCTACTGTAAGCGTTTCTATTTATAACACTTTTTCACTTACCAAATGGTTGCAAAAAAAATTAAAATTTTCTATTTCTTATTTTCCAAATTGTACATATTAAAAATGATACGCCTGTGCAATATCATCAAACTGCACGTTATTATTTTTATCCACCCGAAATTTTAATATTGTACCATCTTGAAAGGAAATAGCGTAGCAATGACATTTTTTAGCGGACTGTACCGTTTTTTCTGTTGGAACTGCCTGCTGAAATTGTTCATACAATGTATTGATTTCTGCTTCTGATAGCATACAGTCTGTTCCTACACCAGAAATTTCATAGCAAACAATTCGTTCTATCTCTTTCCAACGCTGCAACAATTGGGAAAGAGAAGCAATCTTATCAGCATCAGAATTACCAAAAGTGGTTGTAATCGAAAAAAATGGTAGTTCCCCTTTTGCGTAATATGTCGTATCCATTGTTTCTTTTGAAGAGAGCAATTCATTATTTTGTAACGATTTTAAAGGAATATGTGGTACAACGAGCAAAACTGCAGCAGCTGCACAAATTCCAACCGCAGAGCCTATGATATTTCGTCGATGGCATTGTTTTCGCTTTTTCTGCTCTGCATACATGGATTCAGACAAGGTATCCCGAAACGAATCCTCCAGCTTTACTGACTGCATTTCCTGATGATAGCGTTCCTTAAAATTCATATGCACCATCCTCCTTCCATTGTTTCCGCAACAGTTCTCTCGCACGAAATAATCTAGATTTGACTGCCGATTCAGAAAGATGCAGTAATGCTCCTATTTCCTTCACGGATAGGGATTCGTAATAATATAGATGGATGACTACCCGATATCCTTCCGGTAAGGCGGCGACCACTTCTATAAGGTCATTGGATTCTGTCTGTACTGTGGATATTTCGGCTGCCTCACATAAATCTGCACGATGTCGATTCCAGGCAGACTGCAAATAAGTATTACTGGTATTGATGGCCACTCGCAGCAGCCATGCCTTGCGATGGGATTCGTCCCGAAAATGCTTGTTTGCTCGAATATACTTGAGAAATACATCCTGTGTGATATCTTGTGCATCATGTACATTTTGTACTCTTGCATAAGCAAGTCGATATATCATATCTCCGTATTGTCGCAGCACAGTTTCCACCGTGTCCTGTTTCATCTACATTCCTCTTTTCGTTCTGCCATATTGCTTTCCATTATAGCACATCATTTTCTTTTCTGTCAACCAAAAAAGCGGCATACTGCAAAATCTGCAATATACCGCTTTTTCTATTCAGGGATAAGATTACTTTTTTCTTGTCATCTGTGGATGACAATGTGATGCATTTGGACAGCCGCCACACGTTCCGCCACAAGAGGACTTTCCTTTTTTTCGATCACTTCTAAGTTTCCAAATAATAATCGCCACAATTCCCAGTAAAAGCAATCCTACAATGATACTGCCCAATCGAAACATCTCCTTTAGAAAAATTAAGATTTCCTTATCCCTTTGCCATTACCCCCAAACGATTGCTCTTTTTATATGGACGAACTAACATATAAATCATCAACGCAATCGCAAGGATTGCTACAATCAGTCCCAATATATTGACATTGCCAGTAAACAATTTTCCTAACTGATTTACAATCAGAGCAATTACATACGCAAAGCCACACTCATATCCAATGGCAAACCAAAACCACTTTGCATTGTTCATTTCTCGTTTGATTGCACCCATTGCGGCAAAGCATGGTGCACACAGCAAATTGAAGATCAAGAAGGACATACCAGATACACCGGTAAATGCAGCGGCAATATTCGCATAAACGGAACTATCGGCACTGCCATACAGGATTCCCATTGTCGCAACAATATTTTCCTTGGCAACCAAACCCGTTACAGCGGCAACGGTTGCCTGCCAATCCCCCCAGCCAAGCGGTGCAAAAATCCAGCAAATACCCTTGCCGATATAAGCTAAGATACTATTTTCCATCTGTTCTTCTGTCAGCATCTGGAAAGAACCATCTACCCAACCAAAGAACGAGGTAAACCATATAAAGATCGTAGAAAGCAAGATAATTGTACCCGCTTTCTTAATGAAAGACCAGCCACGTTCCCACATGGAACGCAAAACATTTCCAACCGTGGGAAGATGGTATGCCGGTAATTCCATAACAAATGGAGCAGGATCCCCAGCAAACATTTTTGTTTTCTTCAGCATAATACCAGAAACAATAATGGCTGCCATTCCAATAAAGTATGCACCGGTTGCAATCCAAGCAGAACCGCCAAAAATCGCACCTGCAATCATTGCAATGAATGGCTGCTTTGCACCGCATGGAATAAAGGTCGTTGTCATAATCGTCATACGGCGATCCCGTTCATTTTCAATGGTTCTGGAAGCCATAATACCTGGAATGCCACAGCCAGTACCAATCAAAATAGGGATGAAAGACTTACCAGACAAACCAAATTTTCGGAAAATACGATCCATTACAAATGCGATTCGTGCCATATACCCACACGCTTCCAAAATGGCAAGCAAAATAAACAGAACTAACATCTGCGGAACAAATCCAAGCACAGCACCAACACCAGCCACAATACCATCTAAAATCAAACCGCTGAGCCAGTCCGCACAGTTCACAGCTTCCAAAGCATTTCCAATCAAAACCGGAATGCCCGGTACCCATACCCCATAATCTGCCGGATCTGGTTCTTGACAATCGTACTTTTCATAAATTGCAACTGCATTTGCAAAATCTTCACCAGTTGCTGTTTCTTCCGTTTCCTCCAGTGTTTCCTCATCTTCTACTATATAAGTTGCTTTTTCCGTTACAGCAACATTTGAAGCAAATGCATTTAATTCTGCTTTTGCAATTTCTGGATCAAATGTTTCGCTTTCGGTATCCAATGCTGCGGAAATCGCCTCTGTATCAACCCCTTCCGCAGATTTTGCATCCATAAACGACTGAATAATGTCCGTTGCACTGCCATATTCCTCTGCCTCTTCGCTATAGCTGCTGCTTCCAATACCAAGTAAACGCCAACCATCTCCAAATAATCCGTCATTTGCCCAGTCAGTTGCAGCACTGCCGACCGTTACCATGGAAATATAATAAACCAAGAACATGACAACCGCAAAAATTGGCAGTCCTAGCCAACGATTGGTCACCACCTTATCAATTTTATCGGAAGTGGTCATTCCAACCTTTTTCTTCTTCAAACAGCCCTTTATAATGGAAGCAATGTAAAGATATCGCTCATTGGTGATAATACTCTCTGCATCATCATCCATCTCCTCCTCCGCTGCTTTGATGTCCATTTCAATATGCTGCAATTTCTTTGAATCAATGGAAAGCTGTTTCAATACTTTTTCATCCCGTTCAAACACCTTGATGGCATACCACCTCTGCTGTTCTTCCGGCATATCATGCAATGCTGCCTCTTCAATATGTGCAATAGCGTGTTCTACACAACCACAAAATTTATGCTGCGGAATGATTGCTTTTTTTTGTTGTGCAATCTGCACTGCTTTTTCCGCAGTTTCTTTCACACCAATACCTTTCAGAGCAGAAATTTCCATCACTTGACAACCCAATTCCTTTGCCAACTGCTCTATCCGAATTTGGTCGCCATTTTTGCGAACAATATCCATCATGTTAATGGCTACAATCACAGGAATCCCCAACTCCACCAATTGCGTTGTTAAGTAAAGATTCCGCTCTAAATTTGTACCATCAATAATATTTAGAATGGCATCCGGTCGCTCTCCAATCAAATAATTTCTGGCAACTACTTCTTCTAATGTATAAGGAGAAAGAGAATAAATTCCGGGCAGATCTGTAATAATGACATCACTATGCCCTTTTAATTTTCCTTCTTTTTTTTCTACCGTAACGCCGGGCCAGTTCCCCACAAATTGATTAGACCCCGTTAATGCATTAAACAAAGTCGTTTTGCCGCAGTTTGGATTGCCTGCTAAAGCAATTTTAATGCCCATTTTTCCGTTCCTCTCTTTCCAACCGTACTCAAACGATTTCAATCATCTCAGCATCTGCTTTCCGCAAAGAAAGTTCATAATCCCGTACTGTTACTTCAATCGGATCGCCTAATGGTGCTACTTTACGAATATAAATTTGCACACCCTTTGTAATCCCCATATCCATAATTCGTCGTTTTAATCCCCCCTCACCATGAATTCGTTTTACCGTTACCGTCTGTCCAATTTTTGCATCTCGTAAAGTTGCCATTATACTCTAAACTCCTTCCTATTTTAAACCAGAATCTTATTTGCCATTTCCTTGGAAATCGCAACTCTGGATTCTTTTACATTGACAATCATATTTCCATTAATTTCATTTACAATAATGACCGTACCGCCGACTACAAATCCGAGACTTTCCAGAAATTTTTTCGTTTCTGTATTTCCCCCGATTTTCTGAATGCAATTTTCTTCACCAACACTTGCAAAGGTTAAAGGCATCACCTTCATCCACCCCCTAAATAGTTAGAAGTCTCTAACTGATAAGCCAATTTAGAAGGTTAGCAATTGCTAACCTTCTTTTTTATCTTAACGCATTTTTTCCCATTTGTCAAGTGCTTTTTCTTTTTTTGTT
>JAUNJC010000142.1 GCA_030523195.1 Oscillospiraceae bacterium | reverse complement strand
GTTTTTTTTACTTTGTCCCCGTTACCGGTTGCCGCCGGTGCGGGGATTTTTACTTCTCAGCAGCAGCCAAAGTCTGCCCAGATGATGCAGCACCAATATTAGGCTGCTAATTATGCCAATCACAAACATTGCTTTTCCTCCGGTTCTATGTACTTCCTGTCCCAACATTTCCCACAATATTCTTCACAAACGAAATTCAAGAATGGGCATTTTCTTTCCATCCCAAGAAAATCATAATCAAACGGGCAGTATCTAACGCCACCAATGTACATTTCATCAACATCATCCGGCTGCATCTCAGCCACTTTTTCTTTCAACGTCATGCTTTTTCCTCCTGTTCTTCTGCCAACATATCGGGCACACATACCAGACCACGAACTGCCATGATACATTCCACCATAGCCCGCATTGTTCGCATTTGGCGTATTTGTAGCCGCCCTTGATTTTGATGTCCTTGCTTTTCATATCAAGTAATCACACGCAGATGCTTGACTTTTGACCAGTCTTCATCCGGATATAAAAACTCAAATATCGTCCTTGCAAGCTTTGCAGAGAGTTCTGCCTCTTCCTCCGGTGTGTGGTCAGGGATCCGCATATCAACAATCGCTCCGCTGCTTTTCATTTGGATGACCTTTTTTCGATAGCCATCGCACTGGACTTCTTCCAACAATTCATATTCCAAATCCATAATTATCACCTCATATTAATTATATTCGACACAGATTGTCCGTTTTCCGTGCCATTATACCGACACATCCACACCCAGAATCTCCGCCAACTTCTTCACGCCAGCCATGTTATACCGGAAAGAGGGAACTTCCTTTGTACTGTATCTGGACTTGTCCATGACTTTGATACCGTATTCCTCCGTTTTCAAGCCGTTCCGGTTGGCAGTCGTTCCGATTTTATTCGCAGAGATACCGCCCAGCATTTTGCCCACCTCGGTGGCACTATAAGTCTGTTCTGTCTTTGGCAGAGCGTTTCCAACATCCACGCCTGTGACCTGCTCCAGCCGTTTCAAGCCCATGGTTTCCAATGCAATCGGGGAAATCTGATCCATGTTCGGATGTTCCAGCAGCAGTTTCATCCGGCGGTTTTCGGCATTGATTCGCATTGCAATCGCTCTGTTCTGCCGTGCCTCGGCTTCCATTCGCTGGATGGCGAGGGTATCCGCTTGCTGCATACTGTAGTTTCCGGTTTTCCGGATAGAGGGAAGCACCTCAGATGTAACCCAACGCTTAAACTTCTTTGCATCTGGCATCTTACTTGAAAGGATAAGGCTGTAAAGACCAGACTCGTTGATGAATATCACTTCACGATTCTGACCTGACAGAACGATTCGTTCGGTCAGCTTATCTTCATCATCGACGTGGTCTCTGATAGCCTTTGCGGTGTTTGTGTAACCGAGAATATCAGCCACATCCTTACCAATGAACCACGGTTCGCCGTCCTTTTCGATTGCCCGCACCTCGGAGCTCTCATAGTTCCACACTTTAATCTCATTCATTTGGCTGTTCTCCTTCCTGATTCATACGCTTTACAGCGATTTCAAAGCCAATGTCAATCCCATCAATGATGCCGCAAACACGTTCAAATGTCCACGGGTTTAACTGCTGCATTTTCTGATACATTCTCAAGAATGCAGTTGGGTCAATTGTCTTTGTATTCGTTTTCATAGCATCCATAAAATCACTCCTTTTCGTTGAAGACAATCGGATTGCCCTCTGTGTCGTGAATGATGATGTTACCATTAGAAATGCCGTATAGCAGCAAAGCAATCAGCAACGCACCCATCAATACAGGGAATCCCATTCCTTTCAAGTTTGGCTTTTTCATATAACCAGTCCTTTCGATTTTTTACCATTTCGGGCGGTGGGTCTGGATACGCTCCAGACGGGCGGAAGGTGCAGCCTCAAAGTCCATCTCTCTGCTGTTTTCAGTGGTTGGCTGCTTTCCCTCATGCAAGTATGTACGTTTTTTGCATGAGCCGTTACACGCTCCGGAAACGTGACGTACATCGTACTTGGGATGCCGCTGATCACGCTCAACGGCTCAGAAGCGTAGTATAAAGACAAAGATAAGAGGTAGTCCCCAAATTGTCACGGTGCTGCCACACAGCCCCCGTCATGCCGATAGGGCAGCGGTATTTTAAAGCAGTTTCTTCTTCAGTTCTTCCATCCGCTTTTTTGCTTCTTCTTCTGTGTCAAATTCTTCAGCACCATATGTGCCGGACACAAAGCAGTAACATACTTCTTTTTCATCAAGAAAGATGTGACACACATTTTCAAGGTTGATAAGATTTCCATTATTCGATTCAATCCAATTCATAATGTCCTCACTTTCTACCGGAATCCGTTCGGCTCTGTCACTCCGCTTTTTCTAAATTTATCTTTTCAAATATTTTTCTTACATCGTAAATCTGCATATCGCTATGGCTGCTATCGGAGCACCGATAAAAAACATTTAAGAGGTGTTCCAGCAATGTATGCACTTCACAATACCGCATATCATATTTTTCCAGTACTGCAACAATTTCAGTTGCACAAGAAATGAATTCTCTGCTATTATGTAAATCAGATTGAATTCGTGGAAAATCTTCATCTGCATATAAAGAAATTCTCATGTCCATGTTTATTTCTCCTTTCATTCATGCCGAAATAGTTCATTGACTGTCACATCCGGAAAAAATTCTTCCTGAATCCGGATTGCTTCATCCAACGTAAAACGCCGTTCACCATTCAATTTCAAGACAAATGTTGCCATTTTACAGCTAAGTTGCTTTTGAATATCTTGTTTCCGAATGCCACGCAGTATAATTTCAGATTCCAGTATTGGATAGTACGTACTGCCGTCACGTTTCATCTGTTTTTTTCACCTCTTTTCTACATTTTGCATTTTTTATTGACACTTTATATAAGATATGGTATAATAATAATTATGGAAGGGGGTGAACATATGAGTGAAAATGCTCGTCTGCTGCTATATCGTATTTACTTAGAATCAAAAAAGAAAAGCGAAGAAAGCGGCAGTAATGAAGTAGGAAAATATCTTTTACACCATAATTTCTTTGAAACGGATGAACGACTGTCAAAAGAAAAATGGGATGAAGATTTGTTCCTTACAAATTTGGCAGAACTGGCGAACAACGGATATGTTTGTATTTACGTTGATAACAGTTTCCGGATTGAAGATTACGGTATAGAATTCATTGAAGATCTTCTGGAACAAATTCAACAGTAATCTTTAATCATTAAGCCAACCTGCTATCTCTTTTCGCTGCTCTGGTGTGAGATTGTGTAAATCTATAAAGTCATGATTCACACTGCGGCTCAATACCTCGGCTTGGAACTCTAATTCTAAGTCGGGGTATCGCTCTTGAATAGTACCCAAAAGTTTTGCAAAGTGTCTCAGCTCTGCACAAGTAATTGCATGGGTTGCTTTGATTTGCATTTTCATTTTTCAATCTTCCTTTCTGGTTGTTCAGTCGTTATTCAAAATATCCTGTGGATAAATTACAAGAATTTTTGCACATTCTAAAATGAATCTACGGAGGTCAGATCTTTCTTTTCTTCCAGCTCCTTTTTCAATGCGAGTAACGGCGTTAACCATAGCGGCTTTTAAGATTCCATCCACTTGCATTTCATTGCAATTAATAAGGATGCCATTTTCCATCAGCTTCACCCCCTTTCCACCGACCCAGCACTTACAAACTGGATTTCTGGTTGTTCAGCCGATTTTTCCTCTTTTGTTTTTGGCTGTGATTTTAGTACATCTTCACGCCACATCTGTCGCTGTTTTTTCTTCCTGCTCAATCAACGGAAAGATTCCATCCGCTTTTAATAAGCTGTAAATGAAAAGCCGTCCTTTCTGCGTCCAATAGGTATGTATATTGGTATGCTGCTGTCCATCGTTGCCGGGGAAGGTTTGCGTTTTCGTACTGGTATAACCCTTTTCAGCGTATTTCTGATATAGCAACCAGATTTTTCCTTGCTTGTATTGCACACCCTTTTCATGCA
Source organism: Oscillospiraceae bacterium (assembly GCA_030523195.1). Taxonomy (GTDB): domain Bacteria; phylum Bacillota; class Clostridia; order Oscillospirales; family Ruminococcaceae; genus Ruminococcus_C. Next base: position 792 of record JAUNJC010000142.1, on the reverse strand, counting down.
GATAATTATTTAACCATGTTCCAGATTTTCCATAATCCTTTGCGATACTGGTAATAGAAAGCAGGTCCTTGCAGTTCAGAACCACATCATAATAACTTGCCTTCGGCTGTAATTCTGCAATCTGCTGCTCCTGCACGGCTACGGTAGTTTCCAATTGGCAGCAGTGTGTTTCCAGCTGTTTCAGCTTTGCGTTAGAGAGCTGCAAGGCTCTTGCCATGATGGCATCTGGACTGTTCCACTGTTCTTCCACGGCGATAAAATACTGCCGCATCTGCTTGCCCTTTTCTGTCCGTTGGAGCATACAGAGTTCTTTTGCCATTGGGATGGTGATTTGGTGATTGGTTCGTGTTGTGTATGGATTCTTTGGATTATTGGTTTCCGTTTTTTCAGAAACCAATATAAAATCCGTCCAATCAGTAAATCCATACTCACACATTCTCTTAAACCAATCAGTATACTTTTCGTTTACGCCCAATGCTTCATGCAGTTCCCGACCGGAAACAGTCGGGCGGTCTGCGTTGTCGTAGTTGACCTTAATCAGTTCGTTCATGAGGTTCTCCTTTCTCTTCAGCACGTTCAACACCGAGGATTTCATCTGCCGAGATTTCCATTTGTTCTGCCATGATTTTCACGAACTTGGCAGAAGGTGGGCGATATCCTCGTTCAATATCGCTGATCGCTTGCTTTGTACAGCCAAGCATTTCAGCAAGTTCTGTCTGTGATAAATTCCTTGAGATTCTTGCAAGTTTAAAACTCTCTGCTAAAACCAAAATTCCACCTTCTTTTTTGTAT
>JAUNJC010000141.1 GCA_030523195.1 Oscillospiraceae bacterium | reverse complement strand
AGAGGTCGGAAAGGCGTTTCAAACTTGCAGTAGATTGTAAAAAATACAATCTGATTTTGTAATGTGTATTGCAACAATTTGCAGTAGGAGCACGCTTACTTGTCAAAGGATGAGTAAGCGTTTTTTGTGAAATAACATGCTAAACAGGAGAAAGGAGGACGACACATCGTTGAAAATCATTATGGATGAAGCGACTATGCAGCGTGCCATAACTCGAATTGCTTATGAAATATTGGAACGTAACAGGGGAGCGGATCAATTGGCTATTATCGGTATTTACTCTAGAGGTGCAATTTTGGCAAAGCGGATTGCAAAACGAATCACAACATTGGAACATCGACCAGTTGCACTAGGGGCATTGGATATTACAACCTATCGAGATGACAAAATAGTAGTTAATCATACAGAGAAAACAAAAATTGATTTTTCTGTACAGGATAAAAAAATCATTTTGGTAGATGATGTACTTTATACCGGCAGAAGTTGTCGTGCTGCTATGGATGCTGTCCTAGCAAGGGGTCGTCCAAATAGTATTCAACTTGCCGTTTTAATTGACCGTGGGCATCGAGAACTTCCGATTCGCCCAGATTATGTTGGAAAAAATCTTCCAACTGCACAAACGGAAAGAGTAAAGGTTTCTGTCAAGGAACTAGATGACGCAGATTGTGTTGCTATTTTCTAATAAGTCATACAACTAATAGAAAGGATGATGCTGTTGATGCAGACAATTTTATTGCAAAATGTAACAGATGCATATGGCGTTTGCAGTGATTTTCTGGTGGCAGACGGAAAAATTGCAAAACGTGCTAATGCAGGTGCGTTACAGGATACAGTGGATGTGGTGATTCCAGCAGATGGGCTTATTATTTTACCTGGCTTATTTGACATGCATGTTCATTTGCGTGATCCGGGTTTTACTCAAAAAGAAGATATCATCACTGGTGCAGCAGCTGCATTAGCAGGTGGAATCACCGATGTTGCCTGTATGCCAAATACCAAACCAACCATTGACACACCGGAAACAGTACAATACATTCTAGAAAAAGCAGTACAAACTGGTGTAAAGGTGCATCCGGTTGGCTGTATTACTAACAGTATGAAGGGCACATCTCTTTGCGATTATTCAACATTGATGAAGGCGGGCATTTGTGCAATTTCAGATGATGGCAGACCAGTGGAAAATGCAGAGCAAATGCGTTTAGCACTGGAACTGGCAAGAGATTTAAACCTTCCTGTTATTTCTCATTGTGAAGACCTATCAATTATCCATGGTGGCATCATTAATAAAGGAAAAATTTCTGAACAATTACAGGTAAAAGGCATGGATCGTGCATCTGAGGACTATATCACAGCGAGGGAAATTATTTTAGCTTCTTCTGTAAATGGATCCATTCATATTGCTCATGTTAGCACAAAAGGTAGCGTGGAAATTATTCGGCAGGCAAAAAAAGCAGGCATTGCAGTAACTTGTGAAACTTGTCCGCATTATTTTTTGATGACAGAAGAAAAAGTATTATCACAAGATGCAGATTATCGAATGAATCCGCCGCTTCGGACAGAAGAAGATCGACAAGCAGTTTTAGCGGGCGTACTGGATGGAACAATTGATTGTATTGTTACTGACCATGCTCCCCACACATCAGCGGAAAAAAGTGATTTTTACCATGCCCCTAATGGGGTCATTGGAATGGAAACTTCTTTGGCAGCAACGCTGACGCTTTATCATCAGCATTTGTTAACATTGCCGGAAATTGTAAAATTAATGGCAGATCGTCCAAGAGAAATCCTACACTTGCCAAAACAAACATTGGAAGTGGGAGCACCAGCAAATTTGACACTTGTAGATTTGCAAAAAAAATGGATCGTTGATCCAGAAAAATTGCACTCTAAAGCACGTAATGCAATCTTTAAGCAAATGCAATTTTGTGGAAAAGTAGTATTGACTATGACAAATGGTATAATTCAATATCAAGACGAAACTTGAAAATAAAGGAGAAAAAAGCATGGGATTTGACAGGCTAATCAAACGTATTCAAGAAACTGGTAATCCATCTGTTGTGGGATTGGATCCAAAGCTTGATTATATTCCATCATTTATAAAAGAAAAACATTTTAAAGAAAGCGGTATGACGCTATGTGCAGCTGCTAATGCAATTCGAGAATTTAACTTTGCATTGATTGATGCCTTGTATGATATAGTTCCAGCAGTTAAACCGCAAGCAGCATATTATGAAATGTACGGTTACGAGGGTGTGAGAGTCCTTGCTGAGACAATTGCTTATGCAAAAAGTAAAAATATGTTTGTGATGACAGACGGTAAGCGGAATGATATCGGTGCAACGATGGAAGCCTATGCAACGGCACATCTTGGCTGTGTATCTGTTGGCACAGAAACCTTAGAACCATTTGGTGCAGATGCATTAACAGTAAATGGATATCTTGGTACAGACGGAATTCGTCCGCTGCTACGGATTTGCGCAGAAAAGGATAAAGGAATTTTTGTATTGGTGAAAACTTCTAATCCGTCCAGTGGAGAATTGCAGGATCGAAAAATTGGTGAGGATACTATTTATGATGTTGTGGGGGATATGTGTGAAATGTGGGGCGCTGACCAGATTGGAAAATTTGGTTATTCTTCAGTGGGCGCAGTAGTCGGTGCAACGTATCCGGAACAGCTTAGAGAACTGCGAATTCGCTTGCCACATACGTTTTTCTTGGTGCCGGGTTATGGTGCACAAGGCGGTGGTGCAGCTGGTGTTGCTGCTGCTTTCGATCAGAACGGACTAGGTGCAATTGTAAATTCTTCCCGCGGTATTATGTGTGCGTATCAGAAAGAAGCAGATTGTCCAGATGCAGATTTTGATGGTGCAGCACGTCGAGAAGCAATCCGAATGCGAGAAGATCTGTGCAGCCATATTAAATAATTTTTGGAAAGGACTGGAATCATGTCTTTGTTTAATCAGGGAGAAAGGGCGTATCTTTTGCTTGCAGATGGTACGATTCTGGAAGGAATTCATTTTGGCGTAAAAGGAACTGCCATTGGGGAAGTGGTGTTTACAACCGGTATGACTGCTTATCAGGAAACCATGACGGATCCGAGTTACTACGGACAGCTTGTAATTCAGACATTTCCTCTTATTGGAAATTACGGAATCAATGAAGCCGATAATGAATCTGACCGCTCTTATATTCGTGGCTATATTGTACGGGAATGGTGCAATACGCCTTCTAATTTCCGAATGGAATCGAACGTGAATGCTTTTCTGGAAAAACAAAACATTGTTGGCATTCACAGTATTGATACTCGTAGTTTGACCAGAAAGATTCGAGAATATGGCGTCATGAATGGTGCTATTACCACAGAAGATGTCTATGCACAGAAAGATGCCCTGTTAAAACAAATTCAAGCATATACTGTAAAAGATGCCATTTGCTCAGTAACAGGAGAAAAAAAGCGAGTTTATAGTAATCCAAATTCAAAGTATCGAGTTGCATTGTTTGATTTCGGTTATAAGCGAAACATCCGAAACGAATTGGTTGCTCGTGGATGTGAGGTCACTGTTTTACCAGCACTAACCAGTGCAGAAGAAGTCAGAGAAATGGCGCCGGACGGCATTATGCTTTCTAATGGACCTGGTGATCCTACTGAAAATCAGGCAGTGATTGAAAATATACGGGCAATTGCAGAACTGGGTATTCCGATTTTCGGAATCTGCCTTGGGCACCAGCTGTTAGCATTGTCACAGGGAGCACGAACAGAAAAACTCAAATACGGGCATCGTGGTGCTAATCAACCAGTCATTGATTTACAGAGCGGTCGCACTTATGTTACCAGTCAAAATCATGGTTATGCAGTTGTTGGTGACAGTTTGGATCCGGCTGTGGGAACGGTTTCCCATGTTAATGCAAACGATCATACTTGTGAGGGAATTCGTTATCATAAAATCAATGCTTTTACGGTACAATTTCATCCAGAAGCACATGGTGGGCCACTGGATACTGCATACTTGTTTGATGAATTCCTTGCTGGAATGGAAAAGGAGAAAATGTAACCATGCCATTGAGAAATGATATAAAAAAGGTACTTGTAATTGGTTCTGGTCCGATTATCATCGGACAGGCTGCTGAATTTGACTATGCCGGTACACAGGCATGCCGTGCGTTGAAGCAAGAAGGCATTGAAGTTGTTTTGATAAACTCTAATCCTGCAACTATTATGACAGATAAAGCAATGGCTGACAAGGTGTATATTGAACCGTTGACATTAGATGTGGTAAAGCGTATCATTCAAATTGAAAAACCGGACAGTCTGCTTTCTACGATGGGGGGGCAAACTGGTCTGACCCTTTCTATGCAGCTGGCAGAAGAAGGCTTTCTAGAAGCAAACGGTGTAAAACTATTGGGAGCAGATCCTCTCACCATTCACAAGGCAGAAGATCGACAGGCATTTAAGGACACCATGGAAAAAATTCATCAGCCGTGTATTCCCTCTAAGGTCGTAGAAACCGTAGAGGATGCTGTGACATTTGCAAATGAAATTCACTATCCGGTCATTGTTCGCCCAGCATTTACGCTCGGCGGAACAGGCGGTGGAATTGCAGATGATGAGGAAATGCTACGTGATATTTGTAAGAATGGACTACGACTTTCACCGATTACACAAGTGCTGATTGAGAAATGTATTAGCGGTTGGAAGGAAATCGAATTTGAAGTGATTCGTGATCGCAAGGGTAATGTGATTACTGTCTGCTCTATGGAAAACTTTGATCCAGTTGGTGTACATACTGGAGATAGTATTGTAATTGCTCCAGCAGTTACGCTAACGGACAGAGAATATCAGAT
>JAUNJC010000140.1 GCA_030523195.1 Oscillospiraceae bacterium | reverse complement strand
GGAAACAATTTCGTCAGCCGATTCCAGAAAACGCACCCAGCTGCAAAGCGTGTCATGACAGATGTAGCATACAAGGACCGGAATGACCAGCTGCGAAACATCCCTTCTCAGCCGGAACAGTCCGCAACAAATCAGGAACAAAAAGCAGAGCAAAGCAGTCTTGTTTCTTATGGCAATGCCTTTTGGAATGCTGCAACCGATAACAAAGACAAGACTCTTGTCCAAATGCGAGAAGCTGACTTTTTGCAGCACAGAGAGCAGCTAGACAAGGCTGGCATGAACTACTATGCCTTTGCAAAAAATGGTCTGATTGTCGTTGCGATACACGACAGAGAAGCAGATAAATTAAAGGTATTGTTCGGTGAAAGTCTTTCCCAGAAGCTGCAAATGCGAAAATCAGAAAAACCCTATACGCCGCCGAAGCAAAATATTATTGGCAATGCAGAATACCGTTACATTCCGCAGAAAAGCTATCTCAATGCAGGAACACAAACTATCCTGAAAACAGCAGAATTGCTGGAACAGGAACATATCCGATTTTCAGCAAAAATCGGCATTAGAACTTCTACGCTGACAGTCAGTGCCGCTGACAGAGAAAGAGCAGAATCCTTGAAAAATCAAGTGTTGGAGATGCGGCATTCCTTTTCTGCACCGGAAAAAATAGCGGAACAGGAAAATGAGAAAAGAAATCCAAACCAAAATCATGATATAGAACATCAGAAAGCGAAAAAAGAACCAACAGAAAAAGCTGCCACGGTGCCGGATTCGTTAGAGTTTCGCTTTGCTCGTGGTGAGGATAGCTGGTTCACAGAAAGCAGTTTACTGCATGATTTCGCAGAAGAAAATCCCGATTGCAGTTTTGCCCTTGCCAATGCCGTTATGGAGTATCTGGACGAAAAGCAACACGCAGAACGTATGATTCCTGATTTGAAAGTAGGATATTACAAAAAGACTGATTTTGCTATTCATGCTGTAATTGACGGAGAGAAATTTGGCTATGAGGGAAGATTTGATATTGGTGACGGGAAGGGTACAGGCGGTGGCAGTTTAATCGACCATATCCGTGACTATAATCAGGGAATTATGGAGTACACACAGTATCCGTTCAACCAACCAGAATATAAAGAAAAAGCAAGACATACACTTGATGTTTTCATTCCATTTCTGGAATCTAATACACAGCTGACGGCGGAAGAACAGAAGATACTTGATGATTTCAAGGTGAAAAATCCTATCCGCAGTATAGAGGATATTACAAAAGTACAAGAAAAGTCCCAGATTTCACGTTCTCAGAAAAAAACTATACCAGACTTACCTAAAGAATCTATTCAGGAATACGCAGAAAAAAAGTCTATATTGAATACAGAAATAGATGAAGTGCCTAAAAGCCCTGCACCTACAGTTTCCACTCTGGAAGTTGGAGATATTATTATGTATGACGGTTCTCGCCGTGAAGTAGAGAGTATCAGTGAAAAAAGCATTTCTCTCAAAAACCTCGATGATCCTGATTTCGGCGGTGTTTTGCTTGGCACTTCTGATGTACTTGCCTATGTGGGTTGGCAGGAGGATATGGAAAGTAAGGGATTTGAGATTCTGTCTAAAGCGGAAAAAGCAGCGTCTATTGCCGAAACTGTGAACGATATTTTTGATGAACCAGCAAATAAAATGGAAGAGCCTTTATTTGAAGAGAAACCTCATCCGGCAGAAACACAAATTGAAATTACAAAAGAAATGTATCAAATGGAGAATATTGATGCCCTAAAGAGCAAGGGCGAAATAATTCTTGCAAAAATTGCTATAAAAATGAATGACGATTTGTGGGAAAGGTTTGCTGAAAACGGGCTTGTCAAACAGAAAAATAGTGTAGACAAACTAATTTTTGAGACAGATGGAGGCAAATGGAACAGATTTATTATTCCTGACAAATGGGGCAATAAGACAAACGGAATTGATATTAAAGATATTCTTACACCAGAAGAACAGGCAATAGCAGCTGATGTTGTTGACATTGTAATTCACGGAATTTCTCATGAAAATACATATGATAATGAAAAAACGTTTTGGGAAGCTTCCGATTCACAGGGTGAACAACTTTCTATGTTTGGAAAATCTGAGTCAATTACGCCTAACGTTACAAATAATCAGCAAACGCAGGAGAATGCAGATGACTTATTTGTCAGTGATGTCAATCGCTTTTCCGCTCTGGAACACTCTGCTGCCAAACAGAAAGATGCTCCTATGGTAGATATCGAAAACGCTGTTACTTCTTCTGCATTTTCAAAACCAGAACCTGTGGACAGTGTGTCCACAAGTGAAAAAACGTCCGAAGAGACTTTTCATATCACAGACGATACACTTGGTGAGGGCGGTGCAAAAACAAAATTCCGCAACAATGTTGCTGCCATTCAGACTTTGAAAAGTATAGAAGCGGAAAATCGTTCTGCTACGCCAGAAGAGATGAAAATTCTTTCAAAATATGTTGGCTGGGGCGGATTGCCACAAGCGTTTGACAGCAATAATGAAAAATGGGCAAAAGAATTTATAGAGCTGAAAGAATTGTTGACACCACAAGAATATTCTACTGCAAACACTTCTGTGCTGGATGCTTACTATACACCGCCTGTTGTGATTGACAGTATTTATGAAGCTGTTGCTAAATTTGGTTTTGATGAAGGAAATGTCCTCGAACCATCCTGCGGTGTCGGCAATTTTATTGGCAAAATGCCGGAGGATATGAGAAAAGAATCTAAAGTGTATGGCGTAGAATTGGACAGTATTTCCGGCAGAATCGCACAAAAGCTTTATCCAAATGCAGACATTCAGGTGAAAGGTTTTGAGAAAACTGATTTTCAAGACAACTGCTTCGACTTAGCCGTAGGTAACGTACCATTTGGTGATATTGGATTCTTTGATAAGCAGTATGGAGCAAAGCAGCTGCATGATTACTTTTTCGCCAAAACGCTGGACAAAGTAAAAGACGGCGGTATTGTAGCATTCATAACCTCAACTGGTACATTGGACAAAGCAAATGAAGATTTTCGTAAACAGTTAGCTCAGAAAGCTGACCTAATCGGTGCAATTCGTCTTCCATCTGGTACGTTTTCTAAAAATGCAGGAACAGATGTTGCATCAGATATTATCTTTCTTCAGAAGCGTTCTGCACCGCCAGAATTAGAACCAGAGTGGATACATATTGGAACAACTGAAAATGGGTTTCCTATCAATCAGTATTTCGCAGAACATCCGGATATGGTTCTTGGTGAGATAGTAGAGGGTAATAAGCTCTATGGGAAAGGAACTACTTGCATACCGTTTGAGGGTGCTGACTTGAAAGAACAGCTTGCAGAAGCTGTTTCTAAACTATCCGCAACCATTTCTGATGTCAGAGCCAATGATGTTTATCAAAAAGTAAATGGCATTGTTGTGACACCGCCAGAACAACTGCGAAATTACAGCTTCTTTGAACGGGACAACACTATCTACTATAAGACAGCTGATAGGGCATGTGAAGCTCGCTGCAACCATGGAAGTAAAGATTTTAAGACGGTAAAAGCTTTTATCGAACTGCGTGATACAACCAGAGAACTACTTGCAGCACAAGAACAAGACCAGCCAGACAGTCAGATACAAAAATTGCAAGAAAAGATAAATACACAGTATGACACCTTTCAGCAAAAGTATGGTTTACTGCACAGCAGACATAACAAAAGTCTATTATCCGATGACGTATCATACAATCTTGTAGCCACGCTGGAAAAGAAATATGACCTTAGCAAAGGCACAGCAGAAAAGTCAGATATCTTTACTAAGCGAACTATCAAACCGCCAAAGGCAGTAGAGCATGTAGATACAGCTATGGAAGCACTTACGCTCTCTATGGCAGAAAAAGCCCATGTGGATATTGGATATATGCAGCTCTTAACTGGAGAATCCAAAGATGAATTACTACAAGATTTGCAAGGAGAATTGTTTCTCGTTCCATTTGCCGGAGAAGACACTTACCAAACCAAAGCAGAATATCTCTCTGGAGATATTTATCAAAAATTTGCTTTAGCAGAAGAAGCAGCTAAAACGGATAATCGTTTTGAGATGAATGTGCAAGCATTGAAAGAATCAAAACCGTCACTTTTGAAAGCCGAAGATATTGATATTCAAATTGGTGCATCGTGGATAGACCCAAAAATATATCAGCAATTCATGTATGAAACATTTGGTACGGCAGACAGTAAACGTGTAGATAAATTACAGCAAACCATAGACGAATGTCAGGAAAAAATAAAGACAGAACCTTTCTATAGACGATACAATTTGCAAAGAGGGATTAATCAGGCTGAAAAATCTATGAAGAATGCCATTCAGATTACGCATTCAGAAACATCTGGAGAATGGTCTGTTACACCAAAGCCAACTCGATACAGCAGCTTGTCTGTCCATGAACAGGAATTTGGTACAAAGCATAAGAGTGCTTATCAAATCATGGAAGACTTGCTGAATCTGAGAGAACCTAAATGCTATAAGACAGTGATAGAACAAGCTCCAGATGGTTCTAACAAAGAGAAACGTGTAATAGACGATAAGGCAACAAAGGCAGCTCACCTGAAAACCGAAAAAATCAAAGGAGCATTTCAAGAATGGATTTTTCAAGACCCAGAAAGAAGGAATTCCCTTGTAGAACAATATAACCGCTTATTCAATTGCATTCGCCCCCGTGAGTATGATGGAAGTAACCTAAGCTTTCCAACTATGAATAGTGAGATTGAATTGCGTCCACATCAAAAAAACGCTATTGCACATGCTCTTTTTGGTGGTAATACATTGTTTGCACACTGTGTAGGGGCTGGGAAAAGTGCGACACGTTCGTAACTGAAAAGGTTACGCACAAGGTCGTATGAAAATTTAATATTTGAATACGGTTCTTGGAGA
>JAUNJC010000139.1:1081-4938 GCA_030523195.1 Oscillospiraceae bacterium | reverse complement strand
GTTCATTTTATATAAAAATCAAAAAAGTACTTGACAAACTGTTCTGCCTATGTTAGCATATATGTGTTGTATCACACGTGCAACACATGAAACACATGAAGAAAAGAGGTGATACTGTGTTTCAAATTGATTCCATGTCCCGAAAACCAGTTTATGAGCAGATTATTGAACAAGTAGAATCATTTCTGCTAAATGACGTTCTGCGTGCCGGCGACCAAATTCCATCTGTACGAAATGTCACTATGCAACATGCAATCAATCCAAGAACTGTATTGAAAGCCTACAATGATTTGGATGCAAGAGGATTAATCCGTTCTGTACCGGGAAAAGGATATTTTGTCTGCGAGGAGGCGAAACAAATCTTGAATCAGCGGCATATGGAACGATTACAGGAGTTAAAGAAAATACTGGAAGAAATGGCATTGGCAGGCGTACCATTAAAATTGGTACAATCCTGTGTACAGGAAGCCTATAAACCAAAAAAGGAGGAGAAATCATGATTCTTGCCAATAACCTAACAAAACGATTTGATCACTTTACTGCTTTGCGTTCTATGAACTGTACCATTGAAGAAGGCTGCATCTATGGCATGGTTGGCTCCAACGGTGCTGGAAAATCCACTTTTCTTCGTCTGCTGACTGGTGTGTATCAACCCGATGAAGGCAGCATTTCCATTGATGGAAAGCCAGTCTGGGAAAACCCAGAGATCAAACAACGCATTGCCTATGTGCCAGATGAACTTTACTTTTTAAATGGTGCATCTATGAATCGCATGGCAAAGCTCTATGCTGCCTGCTATCCAAAATTTGACTGGCAGTATTACGAGAAACGGACAAAACAATTTGAACTGAATCCGAAAAAATCACTGAATACCTTTTCCAAAGGTATGCGGCGGCAAGCAGCCACCATTCTAGCACTTTCGACTCGTCCAAATTATATCTTTTTTGATGAAACATTTGACGGATTAGATCCTGTCATGCGAAATTTGGTCAAAAAACTCATCTGCAACGATGTGTTAGAACGAAATGCGACAGCTGTCATCACCTCCCACTCTCTGCGAGAATTGGAGGACACGTGTGACCAACTCGCTCTGCTGCACAAGGGCGGTTTGGTATTGGAAAGCGATGTGCAGAATCTTAAAACCGAACAATTCAAAATTCAAATTGCATTTTCCGACGATTACGATAAAAGTCGATTTGCTGCAATTCCAGACATCAAAATCCGACATTTCTCCAAGCAAGGCAGCGTTGCCAATATGATCGTAAACGGCAACCGTGACAAGATTGTACTTGCATTGCAGGCAATGCATCCAACCATTCTGGATGTCTTACCGCTTTCGCTGGAGGAAGTCTTTACTTACGAAATGGAAGCGTTGGGTTACGCTTTCGACATCGAATAAGGGGGATACAGAAAAATGAGAGAAATAAATAAAAAACCATTTTCTGTGGGGCTTTACATAGAAGGCTTACGACAACTTCGGATTGTTGGAATTTTAGGTGTCATACTCATGTTCGGTTCCTCAATGGTAATGAATGTTTCACAAGCTTTGAGCTATCGAAGACAAGCCACTCTATATCCGGATGAATCCATTGTGCTCTATCCGGTTGATGGTCTTGATGCCATGTCATTTTTACTCATCGTATTTTGTGCATTTGCACCGATTATGACGTGGATACTGTTCCGTTTTATGAACAAGAGAAATAGCAGCGACTTTATGTTCGCTATTCCCAACACACGTCTTTCTATCTATTGCAGCTATCTCAGTGCAATTATGACATGGATTGCTGCCATGATACTTGCCGGACTAATCGGCGTACTTCTCCCAGCAGCTATTTTCTCCAATTATCTCAATATCATGTATGATACGGTATTTCTATTTGCACTCAGTACATTTCTTTGCAGTTTACAAGTGGTTTCCGCTATCCTAATTGCAATGTCCATCACAGGTACGCTTTTTTCTAACATCATTCTCAGCGGAATGCTACTGTTTGGTCCAAGACTATTAATTACTATGCTGCTTGCTGTACAGGAAAACATTCCGCTTCTTTGCAACAATTCGGATGGTTTATTTCTGCTGAAAAACTCCATCAATCCCATTACCGGTTTTGTATTTGGTATTGTTTTCGGAGCGTTGGACTGTTCCACTAAGTCAGTGTTCTATTCCGCAGCCCCTATGATTTACAGTGCAGTGCTGAGCGTCATTTACCTGTTGCTTGCTATCTTTTTCTTCCAGAGAAGAAAGAGCGAAACAGCCGGAAAAAGTGCACCAAATCCAATCCTGCAAGCTATCTACCGCATTACCATTACCATGATGTATTGTATTGCAGTTGCTGTGATTATTGTGTCTGAATGTGATGAAATGACAAGTGAAATGATATTCGGCATCGTAGTTGCTTATTTGGTTGCAGTCGCATTGTATTTCCTGTTTGAACTCATCATGACAAAAAGCTTGCGGAAAATGTGGAAGGCTGCCCCGGGTCTGCTGATTGTATTGGTATTGAATGGCATCACTATTTTTGGGATGCGTGCTGCTATCCACAATGCATATCAATTCCAACCGACAACAGACCAAGTGGAATCCATTTCATTTGCACAACAGAATTTCGGAAGTGGCGATTATATATATTATATCAATTATGTACAAAATAAATATAAAGAAGAGATCAAAGATAAAAACTTAATTTCCAATATTCTAAAGAATCTAAAAGAAGATACTACATTGCTGGAAGACGGCGATCGCAACAATTATTATGGCAATGAACTACGTGGAACCTATACAGGAATGGATTTCAAAATTAAAACCAAGTCGGGAACTCGCTATCGCTATATCCGAATTGATCCTAAAACACAACGTGCACTGATGGAACAAGTGCAGCAGTCCTTCCAAAATGGAAATGAATCGTGGAGAATTCCGCCAGAGCCAATCGAAGGTTCTATCTGGATATACAATAATGGTGGTTATAACTGGAATGATAGCAACAAGGAAACGGTATTATTTGACCAGCTGAAAGAAGAACTGCAAACCATTGACTTTACAGATTGGTATGATGTCAACAACAGTGAAACAGAAATGGCTACTTTCTATTTTAACTATGAAGTACAAACAGAAGACAAAGAAACCTATCAATTTAATTTACCAGTTTACGCCTCTCTCTATCCAAAAACAGCTGAACTTTACAACACATACCTGTATGAAAACGAAAAAGAGGAAATTGCAGCAGCAAAACAATTTGTAGAAACCAAAATGCAAGCTCTCAAACTAAATGATGATTATAGCGTTTATATTACCGCCTACTATTATGATAAGCAGAGCCAATCCTACCAGACTACTGATATTAGCAACCCTGCTTTTTTGAAAAAAATCTTTGAAGAAGGGTTATTGGATCAACCCATCGGCAGTACAGATTCCTATGTGGACATTAACATCAATGTGTATTACGATGAATACACCTATGATGAAGATGCATACTATGGCGGAAACTTACGAGTTGCTGTAAAGAGTGATATTTTAAAATCATTGGTTGCAGATAGCTATTGATATATTAAGTGATCAATAAATTCTACAATATCTAAATTGGTATCTTGAAATAAATGCCAAGAACATCTATAAACGAAAAATTTTTGTCTCAGAAAGAAGCTATGACATGAAAAGAAAAATAGTAATTATATTTCTCTCTGTGTTAAGTGTACTGACTTTGGGGATGATTATTGGCAGATGCTTCACTACGAATAATTTCAAGGCATACAATCCGATTCCTTTTGTACAGAAAAATGCAGCATCGTGGAACTTAATTTTAGTCAATCATTTCAATCCCATTCCTGATAATTACAGCATAGAATTAGTTACTCTGCAAAAT
>JAUNJC010000139.1:0-1071 GCA_030523195.1 Oscillospiraceae bacterium | reverse complement strand
GATTCCAGAATCTATTCTGATTTGCAACAAATGTTTAATGATGCTCGTATGCAAGGAATTTATCCCATTGTCGGAGAGGGATACCGAACAACAGAAGAACAACAGGCATTGCTGACAGAGAAAATAGAAGCTTATCTTAATGAGGGATATAACGAAAAAGAAGCAACAGAACTTGCAAAGGAATGGGTTGCTATTCCCGGATACAGCGAACATCAAATTGGATTGGCAATTGACATCAACGCAGAGGAATCCATGTCAACAAAGGAAGAAGTATATCAATGGCTTGCTGAAAATGCCTATCAATACGGATTTATTCTACGTTATCCGGAAGGAAAAGAGAACTTTACTGGTACGACATATGAACCTTGGCATTATCGATATGTTGGAAAAGAAGCTGCTTTAGAAATATATTCAAAAAGACTTTGCTTGGAAGAATATCTACAAATGGAAGATTAAAAGAAGCCGTTCCCCTGTCTATCAGGAGAACGGCTTCTATTTTACATGGAACAAAAACATCTAACTTTATTCTACAGAATCTGTACACGCTGTTTCCTCACAGTGAGTAACAGTTTCTGTTGTCTCCTCTGGCGAAGACTCTATCACAGTTGTGCTGTTAGAAGCATCGGGCGTTGGATAGTAACTCGGTTCATCCGGATGCATGTCAATGACTAACATGCCATTTTCCAGTTGAAAATCTCGGTAATAAGCCATTTCACTCAATGTGACCAGCTGATAGCCCTGCTCAATCAAAGTCGGAATTAATTGTTCTGCTGCTGCCGCAGTAGGTGCATAGAAGTCATGCATTAATACAATATCGCCGTCCTCTATGTAATTCAATACAACATTTACCGTCGAAGCTGTATCTCGAGTGTCCCAGTCTCTGGTATCAATCGACCAGAAAGCAAGCGGTTTTTGAATTTGCAGCCGAACACTGTCATTAAACGCACCATAAGGCGGACGCAGCCAATACGGATAGCGTCCAATCAAGTCGAAAACTGCATCATCCGTTTTCTTGACTGTATTATCCATCTCTTCAACAGAAACACTGGTCAAATCACAATGATCGTAAGT
>JAUNJC010000138.1 GCA_030523195.1 Oscillospiraceae bacterium | reverse complement strand
ATGCTGAAAAAACTTCCCGTTGCAATGATCTGGGTGATTGTATTTCTGATCATCTCTATCGTTTTTGCAAATATGAATAACTCCAGTTTTACATTTGCAGAAGAACGATTTTCCGTTTGTGTACTAGATGAAGACCAGACACTGGAAAGTAAAGCACTTACCGCATTTCTAGGCGAACGGCATGATTTCATTTCACTTCCGACAGAAGAGGAAGAAGACATTCTGGATGCACTTTACTATGAACGTGCCGATTATGTCATGACCATTCCAAAAGGCTATGCGGAAAATCTGGCAAATGGCAAAACCGATGCACTTTTTACACACTATTATATTGATGACCGATATGCAAATACATTGCTGGACAGCACACTTTCAGAATATGTTAGCACTGTAGCTGCCTATCAGGCAAGTGGCATGTCCTGTGCGGAAGCAATCACCGCAGCAGAAAAGGCTCTTTCCAAAGAAATTGAGGTCAACAGCAATCCATTTGCCAAAACAGAAGCAGAAAATAACGAATACAGCGAACCATTTAGCTATTACTTCCAATACCTTCCGTATGTTCTCTTATCCGTTATGATAGCTGCCTTATCTCCAACTTTAATCACCATGCAAAAAGCAGACATCCGCAACCGTACCAACTGTTCCTGTCTTTCTTCCAGTTCACAAACACTGCAACTAATGTTAGGCAGCGGTCTATTTGTTCTGTTTGTCTGGCTGATTTTCATGATAGCAGGAATCTTTCTTTATGGTGGAATATTTAATGGAATAGCATGGTATGCTGTCTTAAATAGCTTTGTGTTCCTATTCGTTGCAGCTGGTATTGCAATTTTAATTTCTTCCTTTGCCCCAAGCAATACAGGTGTCAATGTCATCGCCAATATTGTCGGACTGGGCATGAGCTTTTTGTGTGGTGTCTTTGTTCCGCAATCGCTGTTGGGAGAAGGTGTATTGCAGGTTGGACAATTTTTACCGGCATATTGGTATATAAAGGCAAATAATATGTTGTCGGGAACCTCTGGAGAAGTGTTTACAACAGGTCAATTTTTCCAGTACTTAGGAATTGAATTTCTGTTTGCAGCTGCATTGTTTGCTGTGACTTTGATTCTGCAAAAAACAAAACACGATATTCGTTCCAAATCCACCGCTTTCTAATCTGTCCTTCTTCAGTAAGGTGATCCAAAATAATAAAAAGTGATAACTGACGAGGTACAAATAAGATGACAGGTATTTATTTCAGTGGAACAGGAAATACAAAATTTTGCTTGTCCCAATTTTTAAACAAAATTTGTAACAATTATCTAATGTATTCTATTGAGAACAAAAGTTCCGTTTCTGCTATTTCAGAAGATAAAGACATTCTATTTGCCTATCCCATCTACTATAGCAATCTTCCGAGAATTGTCTGTGATTTTATTGAACAGAATCATACATTGTGGAACGGAAAGAATATTTATATTATCACAACTATGGGGTTGTTCAGCGGTGATGGTGCTGGTGTATCTGCACGACGTTTCAAAAAATATGGAGCAAATGTTATCGGCGGTCTACACCTGAGAATGCCGGATTGTATTGGTGATGTCAAAACTCTAAAGAAAACTTTTGAGGAAAATAGAAAAATAATACAGCTGACTTGCAGTAAGATTGACCATGCGGCAACGCTGTTTTTAAACAATAAACCTACACAGGAGGGTTTGAATATTTTCTATCATCTTGCGGGTTTGTTCGGTCAACGATTGTATTTCAGAGGGAAAACGAAAGATTATACGCAAAATCCCAAAATTGACAGCAAAAAATGTATCGGCTGCGGTGTTTGTGAAAAATTATGTCCAATGAAAAATAATAAAGCAGCTTCTGGTAGTTCTTGTACTATGTGCTACCGTTGTTTCAGCAATTGTCCGCAGAAAGCGATTACATTGATAGGCAAAGAGGTAATTGAGCAACATAGAATAGAGCAATATCTATAATAAAAATAGGGAGCTGCTACACCCAATAAAACGGTGCAGCAACTCCTTTTATTATTTTTTCTCTTTTTGTGGCAGATTTCTCTGACAACGATTACAGTAACCATAAAACACGGTTTTCGTGTGATCAATTTGAAACTGATGATGCTGTGCAATGTGTGCCTGCATTTCATCTAAAAAGGTACACTGTACATGAAACAATGTTCCACAGGAAAGGCATTTCAAATGAAAATGCTCCTGACAGGCAGGATGTACACCAATATACTGATAACAAGCACTGGATTTTCCATCCAGAATATACTTTCGGATAAATCCCTCTTCTGTAAGCTGTTCCAGATAACGATAAATGGTCGCTGTTCCCACATGCGTCCCGTTTTCCTCCAACTTTTTACCCAGCTCCAATGCTGTAAAATGTTGACTTTCAAAGGTATGCAGCAGCTCTAAGATGGATTCTTTTTGTTTTGTATTATAGCCCATTGTGCTTTTGTATACTGCGTTCCGCTTAAACAATGGTTACCGATCGAATAACCTGTGGTGTAAGCGGCTTGTCTGCATAATCGGTCTGCACACCTGCAATTTCATCGACAACCTCCATGCCGGAAACCACTTTACCAAAAGCAGCGTACTGTCCATCCAGATGCGGTGCATCCTGATGCATAATAAAGAACTGCGAACCAGCAGAGTTCGGATTCATAGAACGTGCCATAGAGATCACGCCTCTGGTATGCTTGAGGTCATTCTTGACGCCATTGGCAGCAAATTCCCCTTTGATATTCCATCCCGGACCGCCCATGCCTGTACCGTCTGGACATCCGCCTTGAATCATAAAACCTGAAATGACACGATGAAATGTCAGACCATTATAAAAGCCCGCTTTCACCAATTTTTCAAAATTTTCACAGGTAATCGGTGCAATCTCTGGATATAATTCCAGTTCGATTTTTTTTCCGTTTTCCATTTCCATAACAACCATAGTTTGGTTCCTCCTCTTCATTTGTGGATGATAATAGTGTATCACGTTTTCTGAAAAAAATCAAGAGGAATGAAATATTTTGCCATGATGCTGAAATGTGTGCATTTTATACTATATGTCATTGCAAATTTACAATAGCAAACAACATATAAATCAAGAGAAATTACCAGAAATTCCAATGAAAAAGGTATTACTTTCATCCAAAATAATGATTACATACGATCCTAACAACAAAACAAATTTGAATATTTTCCAAATAATCCTCTTGTAATTTCATGAAATTTGTGATATAATAAGAATGAACTTGATTCTTTTTACAGGAGGTGTTACAAAATGTCTACCTATCATATGTTTCAAAAAAATATACAAAAAAAAGATTCTACTTCTAATTTTCATTACCCTATGGAACGAGAATTTGAATTTCATAATTTAATCAGTAACGGTCGACTTGAAGAAGTGGAAGCCGCTCTGAAAAAAAATGATTTCTTAAAAGTTTCTGAAAATGTGATTCTTTCCGAAAACAAAGTCCAAAATGTACGATATCACTTTATTGTTTCCATTACACTAATTACACGATCTTGTATACAAGCCGGTATGCCGGAAATACAAGCATTCCGTCTCAATGATGCCTACATCCATCAAGCAGACCAAACTCATCAAGCTAGGGATATATTGTTGCTCTATAATGAAGCTTGTATGGAATATACATTGAAAATGAAGCGACTCCAAAAAAAAGATATTTCTTCTAAGCATATCTTTATTTGTATCAATTATATTCAACAAAATATAAAAAGGAAGCTTTCTATTCCTGAAATTGCAAATTATTTGCACTTGCATCCCAGCTATCTTTCCAAACTGTTTCAGGAACAAATGGGCTGCTCTATTCACACCTATATCATAATGCAAAAAATAGAGGAGGCCAAAAATCTGTTAAAGTTCACAGACTATCCTTGCCGTGCCATTGCGTCGTCACTTTCTTTCTCCTCACAAAGTCACTTTATTCAGTTGTTTCAAAAGTACACGAATATAACTCCAAAACAATATCGTAATCAACAAATAAGAAACAATATTATTAATGAGAAAGAAGATATATCTATATTAAATTGATACTGTTTTCAAATAGTATCATCTGGAAATAAAAATATACTCCATTCGAATATACAAATAAAATCATATTAGAAATGAGGAATGATCATGAACAAATCTGCTTTTCACAAACTTTCTTATGGTGTTTATGCCATTACTGCACAAGACGGAACTCGTCCAGTAGGCTGCATTGCCAATAGTGCAATGCAAATTACCTCTAATCCGCCTTCCATTGCAATCAGTATCAACAAGAACAATTTCACACACAGTGTGATACAGAAAACGAAATGCTTTTCCATTTCTGTTCTCTCAGAAAAAACCGATCCTGCCATAATTGGTACATTTGGATTTCAATCCAGTCGAGATACCGATAAGTTTGCTGCCGCTGCTTATGAAATGCAAAATGGTCTGCCAGTCTTACAGGATATTTGTGCTTGGTTCACTGTAGAAGTCACTCAACAAATGGATGCTGGTACACACACCATTTTTCTTGGTACTGTTACAGACTGTGCAGTTCGTTCCAACGAAACCCCAATGACATATGCCTATTATCATGCAGTATTAAAGGGAAAAAGTCCAAAGGCTGCACCGACCTATATAGAAGAATCAGAACAACCAGCCGTCAGCAGCAAAAATCGTTATGTTTGCACAATTTGTGGCTATATCTACGAAGGAGAATCTCTCCCAGATGATTTTGTTTGTCCTATCTGCAAGCAGCCAGCTAGTGCTTTTAAGTTGCTTCCTTAAAACTATTTTTTCATACCAAACGCCGCCTGTACAAATTCATACAGGCGGCGTTTTTTGCTATTTTCCATCAACTGCGAATAATTTTAAAGTACATGGTATTTGGCTGGTTATATGCAAAGTACTGTATTTCATTGCCACGAATCCACCCCTACGATGGCAACCGATTTTTCCTGCTGCCGAACCAATACCTCACAACATCCAGACTGTCTCGATAGGAGGATTTCAGCGAATAGAAAATTTCTTTTTTCATACTACATCTACCGTCTTTCTATCTATCTGTTTCAAAATCCGTTCTAAC
>JAUNJC010000137.1 GCA_030523195.1 Oscillospiraceae bacterium | reverse complement strand
AGTCCGGCAATCCGAGATGGGCATGGGACTGCTACAGAAGATTCATTCAGATGTACTCTGATGTTGTTATGGAAGTCGGCAAGAAGTACTTTGAAGAGCTCATCGACAAGATGAAGGCTGACAGAGGCGTAACGCAGGACGTAGAACTGACTGCTGACGACCTGAAGGAACTGGCAAACCAGTTCAAGGCTGAATATAAGGAAAAGATCGGCACTGACTTCCCGTCTGATCCGAAGGAACAGCTGATGGGTGCCATCAAGGCTGTATTCCGCAGCTGGGACAACCCGAGAGCAAACGTATATCGCCGTGATAACGATATTCCATATTCTTGGGGTACTGCTGTAAACGTACAGAGCATGGCATTTGGTAACATGGGTGATGACTGCGGTACTGGTGTTGCCTTTACCCGTGACCCAGCTACTGGTGCAAAGGGTCTGTTCGGCGAATTCCTGACCAACGCACAGGGTGAAGACGTTGTTGCCGGCGTTCGTACCCCGATGCACATCACAGAAATGGAAACCAAGTTCCCAGAAGCATTCAAACAGTTCAAGGAAGTTTGCGGCATTCTGGAGAACCACTATAGAGATATGCAGGACATGGAGTTCACCGTAGAACACGGTAAGCTGTACATGCTCCAAACCAGAAACGGTAAGAGAACCGCACAGGCTGCATTGAAGATTGCTTGTGATCTGGTAGACGAAGGCATGAGAACAGAAGAAGAAGCTGTTCTGATGATCGAGCCGAGAAACTTAGACACTCTGCTGCACCCGCAGTTTGATACAAAGGCATTAAAGGCCGCTACACCGCTGGGCAAGGGCTTGGGCGCATCTCCTGGTGCTGCTTGCGGTAAGGTTGTATTCACCGCAGATGATGCAGAAGCTTGGAATAACAAGGGCGAAAAGGTTGTTCTGGTTCGTCTGGAAACTTCACCGGAAGATATTACCGGTATGAAGGCTTCTCAGGGTATCCTGACCGTTCGTGGCGGTATGACTTCTCATGCTGCTGTTGTTGCACGTGGTATGGGTACTTGCTGTGTATCCGGCTGCTCTGAAATTGTAATGGACGAAGCCAATAAGGTCTTCACTTTGGCTGGCAAGACGTTCCACGAGGGAGATTACATCTCGATCGATGGTTCTACCGGTAACATCTACGAGGGTATTATCCCGACTGTGGATGCTTCTATCGCTGGCGAATTTGGTAGAGTTATGGGCTGGGCCGACAAGTATAGAGTTCTGAAGGTTCGTACTAACGCTGACACACCTGCTGATGCAAAGAAAGCGCGCGAGTTAGGTGCAGAAGGCATTGGTCTGTGCCGGACAGAACATATGTTCTTTGAAGCTGACCGTATCGCTGCATTCCGTGAGATGATCTGCTCTGATACAGTAGAAGAAAGAGAAGCTGCACTGGCAAAGATTGAACCGATGCAGCAGAGTGACTTCGAGGCACTGTATGAAGCACTGGAAGGTACTCCGGTTACCATTCGGTTCCTGGATCCGCCGCTCCACGAATTCGTACCGACCGAAGAAGAAGATATTCAGAAACTGGCTGACGCACAGGGCAAGACAGTAGAACAGATTAAGGCCATCATTGCTTCTCTGCATGAGTTCAACCCGATGATGGGTCATCGTGGCTGCCGTCTGGCTGTTACCTATCCGGAAATCGCAAAGATGCAGACAAAGGCTGTCATCAAAGCTGCCATCAATGTGAAGAAGGCACATCCGGATTGGGCTGTGAAGCCAGAAATCATGATCCCGCTGGTTGGCGATGTCAAGGAACTGAAATATGTTAAGAAGTTTGTTGTAGAAACAGCAGACGCTGTCATCGCAGAAGCTGGCGTAGAGCTGGATTATGAAGTTGGTACAATGATTGAAATCCCAAGAGCTGCACTGACTGCTGACGAAATCGCAAAGGAAGCTGATTTCTTCTGCTTCGGTACCAATGACCTGACACAGATGACTTATGGCTTCTCTCGTGATGACGCTGGCAAGTTCCTGGGTGCTTACTATGACGCAAAGATCTTTGAGAACGATCCGTTCGCAAAGCTGGATCAGACTGGCGTTGGTAAGCTGATGAAGATGGCACTTGAACTGGGCAAGCCAGCAAACAACAAGCTGCACTGCGGTATCTGTGGTGAGCACGGCGGTGATGCAACTTCTGTTGAATTCTGCCATGAAATCGGTCTGGACTATGTTTCCTGCTCACCGTATCGTGTGCCGATTGCAAGACTGGCTGCTGCACAGGCTGCTATCAAGAGCAAGTAATTGCTGAACATTTGACTTTTTTCGCGAAAAAATACTTTCATACGAATAAAAACCATTCAAACTCACCCCATTAGTATTCCGATTGATACACACAAAACGAATCCGACACTCGTTGGTGGTATCTTTCTTATAGTACAGTTAAAAAGCACACCCAGCGGCGGACATGCCACAGACGGGTGTGCTTTTTCTTTTTAATCATGCTGGAAAATTATTCTACGTTTAGGATTTCTTCTTTCGCTGCTTCACTGCCTCGTGCAGCAAATATTCAATCTGTCCATTAATGGAACGAAAATCCGATTCTGCCCAGGCTGCAATTTCTTCCCACAGGCTAGGGGACAGTCGGAGCAATACCTGCTTTTTTGCAGACTCCTTATTTTTGATTGCCTTTTCCCGTTGCAGAATCTCCCGTTCCATCTCCTGTATTTTTGCCAGCCGCTCTTGCAGCTGCTGTTCTTTCTTTTCGAGTTCTGCCACGTTATCCCTCTTTTCCTTTCTCAATCGCTCGGCTATTTAAAGATAAAATGGATTCCTCAATAAATACTGCCACTGTTTACAATTGGCTGTGCATCTCTATTGCCACAAAGCACTACCAACAAATTGGAAACCATGGCTGCCTTTCGTTCCTCATCCAGCACAACAACCGCATCCTCACCCAGCTTATCAATTGCCATTTTTACCATACCCACTGCACCGTCTACAATCTTCTGCCGTGCAGCAATGATAGCAACTGCCTGCTGCCGCTGTAACATGGCTGCTGCAATTTCTTCTGCATAAGCAAGATGTGTAATCCGTACTTCCTCAATCACAAGTCCTGCATCTGCTACTCGTTTTTGCAGCTCTGTCTGCATTTGGGCTGCAATTTCCATCGCACTGCCCCGCAGCGTTTTTTCCTTTGATGTTTCCTCTTCATTGTCATCAAATACATCATATGGATACAAACGGGCAATATTCCGAATCGTAGAATCTGTCTGTGTGCTCAAATACTCTTTATAATTTTCTACGGCAAAGACTGCCCGTGTCGCATCCTGTACATGCCAGATCACAACTGCTCCAATCACAATGGGATTGCCCAATACGTCATTGACCTTTTGCCGTTCATTATTCAGCGTCTGTGTTTTCAAAGAAATGGTTTTCTTTAAGCTATTACTTTGCAGGGCAGAAGTGGTAAGCGAACCTTTTTTTAAAGCAGCAGTTACCTCCTGTGCAGCACGCTGTTTTTCCTCCTGATAGATTGGGCTGAAAGTTGTGCAGAACGGGTTCACAAAGAAAAATCCTGCTTCCCGAATCGTACCATAATACACGCCAAACAACGTGAATACCCGTGCTTCATTGGGCGATACCACTTTCAATCCAGCAAGCGGCAAAATCAATGCACACCATGCCAGAATACTTACTGCCATCAAAATGCCACCCAATGCAAATCGTTCCTCCAATATCTGAAAAATACTCCAGATAAATACGGCAATCGAAACCAAGTAACCCAAAATGGTCAACCCCAGTACCAGAAAGCCGCTCTGCGGATGCAATTCTTTTTCCGTAATTTCTGTTCGATTTTGTGTCATGTCCATACCCTCCTTGTTTTTCTCACCATTTGGTGATATTATTATGATATCATATTGAAATGAATTTGTCAAGAGAATTTTCAAAAAAATACACCGTACGCAAAACGCATACGGTGTATCGCACTGTATATTAAAACTCTATGATTACCACGCAGCATCCAGACCAGCGGACTGTTTTGCATAATAGGTCAGAATTGCTACCGCATCTTCCACAGTAATTTGTCCGTCGCCGTCTACATCTGCTGCTAAGAAAGCAGATTCTTCGGTATCGGCTGCCTGTGTCAGCTTTACCTCTAACCCAGCAGACTTCTGGGCATAGTACGTCAGGGTAGAAACAGCGTCTTCTACGGAAACGATACCGTCACCATCTACATCGCCCAAATAATCATTTACCGATTGATAGACTTTTTCCGTTTCATAAGTATACATCACTGCAAGTCCATTTCGAATGACACTATTATTCACTGCATGAACAGAGGGCATTTCCATACAACCTGTCATAAAATATCGCAGCAGCTCCCAATTATTTTCATTCCAATTGCCTTTGGATAATTTCAATTGATATATAATTTCATTATCATCCCTTAATTCCTCTATCTCTGCCAGATTCTCCACGGATGCATTCTCTCCCAACCATGCAAAATCATCTTCCGTCAAAACAGTATTTGTATACACCCAATATACATCTGTAAACTCGACAATATTCTCTCGTGTTAAACGCCTGTAACCTTTTTCAATAGAAACCTTTTGCACTGCATCAGAACAAATCAAATTTCTTGCAACGACATCTGCATCTGTATAAGTCCATTCAGAATCTGAAAAGTTTGCATATTCATAGTCTGCATCACTGCTGTCTGTTAGAATATAATCGCCGTCATCTAATAACGTCAACTGATATTGTTCGGAAAAAGCGGCTGTAAACGCTTCTGCATCTGCACAAGACACCCGCACAACATAATCCGCATCTTTATCGTAACATTCTCCAATATAAGCATCCTCATCAAAAATCGGATACGCATATTCTTCCATACAATAACCATTATTATGTGAAGTATATGTATAAATCGTACCATCTTCTGCAATAATTGTAGAAGCAGGCACATCATATGCTGTAACAGTTGGCATTTGTAAACACAATCCGCTAACCGCCATGCTGCTCCCCACTAAAAACGCCATTCCTTTTTTCATAAAAATCACCCTTTCCTTTCTTTCTCATCCTCTTTTTGCCTCAATACCTTATATTCTGATAATAATATTATATCACCATTTTCTTCCTGTGTCAATTGTGATAGTGTCTAATTTTCAACTATTATTTTTATAGAAAATATACAATAAATATCCCGCACGTCT
>JAUNJC010000136.1 GCA_030523195.1 Oscillospiraceae bacterium | reverse complement strand
GAAGAATATCGAAATATTACATGGAAGGTGCAGGCGGCAGATCATGAAGTTTATTTTTTACAACTTCTTGCTGTGCATCCAAAATTTTCGTGGAAAGCATTTTTCCGATCAAATGATGCAGTTTATGATAGAAGCAGCACACCGAAACAACAAAAAGGCATTGCGTCTTGCAGTTGTGAAGGGAAATTTGCCTGCGGAACGGTTGTATCAGAAGACGGGATTTCAATATATTGCAGAATATACGATTCACTATGAACTGACAGGAAAAGTAATTTTTTCTCTGTATGAAATAGATTTGACAAATCGAAAGGAGTATCTTTATGGCATTACCTGATTTTAGAAAATTGGAACAGAATAAAACAATGGTTCCTGTATGGGCAAAATATCTAAAAGATGATGAATTTATCAGTTATGAGAATACTTATAAAAGCAAGATTTATTTTCATCTGTTTGATCGATATGAATATCCCTGTGCAGAAACGGGGGCAATTCGCTATTATGTTTATGATCCGGTGAAGCATGGTGCCGATCCGACAAAAAAATATCCTGTTCTGATGTGGTTGCATGGAGCAAGTAATTCCCTCATGGAGGAAGGCTGTATTATGTGTTGCGGTGCGGAGCAGTATGCGTCCCCGAAGTATCAGCAGGCAATGGGTGGTGCATATCTGATTGTGCCGCTTGCCAATGAAAAACGATTGGAAGATGGAACGATCCTTGGTACATGGTCAAAGGTACATTCTGCACCAGTCAAGGCGATTTTTGATAGGGTTTGTGCAGAACATGCTACACATGTAGGCAAGAAATTTGTTATGGGAGCATCATCAGGCGGCTATTTCACCTGGCAGCTGTTGGAGGACTTCTGCGGATTTTTTGATGGGGCAATTCCGATTTCGTCCGGTTATCTTCCTGACGATGCAGCATTACACCGAATTTCTGAAAGCGGTATTCAACTCATAATTGCACATGGAAAGCATGATGAATTGGCTGACTTTGCAGCCTGTATTCTTCCACAGATGGAAACGCTTCAGAAAATGCAAAACACTATTTGTTTCTTTCCAGAGTGGGTGTATAATGGGGATGGCGGTGTGTCTTCTGTATTTTATGGTTTGGAAATGGGGCAGCACTGTATGATTAATTGGATACAACACAATCTTATGTTTGATAATGGTACCCCTGCGGATGAACGGCTTCCAGATGGTATTACAGGATGGATTCGGCGAATTTGTAATTCGTGAAGGGATGGAAAAAATGAAATTTTGCAGCATACATAAAAAAGAATGTGCTTCGCTTGTTGATATGCGAATGTTATTTTTGCGAGAGGATGGCAAAGATGTATCCGAGGAACAGTTTTGCAAAATAGAAGAGAATCTGCCATCTTATTTTGAAAAGCATATTGATAAGGATTGCTTTGCTTTTGGTGCATATGATCATGAGAGAATTGTTTCAGTTGCTCTGCTTTTGACAATGGAGAAACCAAGCAATTTACGTTTTATGACTGGCAGAATCGGTGAAGTATTGAATGTTTATACTATTCCAGAATATCGTAGGCAGGGAATTGCAACGAGAGTCATGCAAATGCTGTTAGATTTTGCAAAAGAAAAGAATTTGGATTTTGTGGAATTGAAAGCCACAAAAAATGGTTATCCGCTTTATAAAAAACTTTGTTTTGTTGAAAGCCCTGCAACCTATATTTCGATGAAACACATGCTTGAATAAGAAGGGAAAAGGTGCATATGAATATCACAAATAAGCAGATAGATGGTGGAAAAGCATTTGATTGGGGCAGAACCTCTTCGGATTATGCGAAATTTCGTGACATTTATCCGAAAATGTTCTATGATAAAATCGTAGAGCGTGGACTCTGTGTTAATGGACAGACTGTTCTTGATATGGGAACAGGTACGGGCGTTTTGCCGAGAAATCTATATCACTATGGTGCACAGTGGACAGGTATTGATCTTTCTGAAAATCAAATCGCACAGGCAAAAATACTTTCGCAGGGAATGAATATTGCCTATTTTGCAATGCCAGCGGAAGAAATAGATTTTCCTGATCATTCATTTGATGTAGTGACTGCCTGTCAGTGTTTCTGGTATTTTGACCATGAGAAGATCATGCCAGTACTGCATCGGATTTTGAAACCAAACGGTAGTATTCTTGTGCTGTATATGGCTTGGCTGCCATTTGAAGATGCCGTTGCAGAAGCAAGCGAAAAACTGGTGCTGCAATACAATTCAAACTGGAGCGGTGCTGGCGAAACGATGCATTCCATTTGGATTCCGGAATGTTATCATAAGAAATTTGAACTGGCATACCATGAGGAGTACTTGCTGGAGATACCGTTTACCCGAGAAAGCTGGAATGGCAGGATGAAAGCCTGCCGTGGCGTGGGAGCTTCGCTGTCAGGAGCAGAAGTTACAGCATGGGAGCAGGAACATCTGGCACTTTTACAAAAGATAGCACCGGAAACGTTTGCTGTGAAGCACTATGCAGCAATTGCGGAGTTAAAGAAAAAGTCTTGATGGGAATATGTCACGCTGTTGTCGTATTTGCTATGCTATACTCATATCATTAAAAAAGAAATGGGGTATCATCATGCAATACGAAATTGTGCATCTGAATGAAAAAAAGGTTGTTGGCTATGCCGCCCGTACCAGCAATCTTGCACCAGATATGGGACAGGTTATCGGCAGTTTGTGGAAGAAATTTTATCAACCGGATGGTTATTTTTGTATTCCAGGCAAGAAAAATGATAAAGCACTTGGTATTTACACAGATTATGCCAATGCGGAACAGGCAGAGTATACCGTTTTGGTTGCCTGTGAGGTGCAGGACAGTACAGGTGTGCCGGAAACTTTTATCGAGCACATCATTCCAGCGGGAACTTATGCAAAGTTTGTGGTAAAAGGCAACATGATCACAGCAGTGTCAGATTTTTGGAAGCAGCTTTGGCAAATGCCGTTGCAGCGTTCATTTGTCTGTGATTTTGAAGAATATCAGAATGCAGACCCGGAACATGCGGAAATTCACATCTACATTGGTCTGAAATGAGGATAGAATGCTATGGATTTCAGAAAATTGACTGCTTGTGGTGGGGACTGTTCCGATTGTTTGTATTATCAGCGAAAGAATTGCTGTGGATGTCGGCAGAATGGTGGAACATGCGTGAAAATGTGGCAGAATGGCTGTGAAATTTGCAAATGTTGTCAGGAACATGATGTGCAATTCTGTGGTCTTTGCAGTGCATTTCCCTGTACATGGCTGCAAAATACTTTGACATGGGATAAAAACGGCATAGAACGGCTGGAAATACTTGCAGAGGAATATCATAGACGCAGAAAAGCAATCTTGCCGACTTTCTCATTATTATGGAATAAAATCGGTACACATGGTGTGATGACGTTGTCAACTAGTTTTGAAAATCATGTTACTTCTCGTGCTATGAGTATTGTAATATTCCATGAAACATTTTATTGCCAAACAGATGAAATTTCTCTGAAATGCCAGCAGATTCAGAAAAATTCAAATGTTGCACTTTGTTATCAGAATTTTTCTATTGAGGGAACTTGCTGTATAGTGGGAAAGCCATATGAGAATCCAATTTTTATCCAGTTCATGAGGGAACATTTTCCTAATGCAGTTGAAAGATGGTCAGCGTTTCCAACAGAATGTCTCCTTGCCATTAAGCCATTGCGAATTGCATCATGGAGTTATGAGGAGGATAAACCATATATGGAATATTGGGATTTTCAGAATCTTTCCTATTCCAAAGAGGGAAAGTGAGAAGGGTTGAGATAAAACGAGAACTTGGTATCGCAAGATGTGGGTTTTTTGTTGTCTATGTGCCGAGCATACAAATTGTAAAGAATGTCATGCAAAGGATTGTGTCAGAAGGGAATTTTACAAAAAGAGAATCCCTATGCTTTGACTGCTTTTGCAAGAAAATATGGAGTAGATATACTGTTATATTGAGATAATTGACAAAAAGAAAACGCTGTATGACTGGGTTCCAGCCTACAGCGTTTTTCCTAGTTTGCTTTGTACTCAAGTTGTTTCTGCACAGATTTTTTTCAATGCCTGTGCAAGCTGATCCGGACAGGATGTCGGTTTGCTGTTGCAGCGGATATGTTCCAACTTTGCAATGACATCTTCGATTTTCATTCCCTTTACCAAAGCACCAATGCCTTGCAAATTTCCATTGCAGCCGCCAATGAAGGATACATTTTGTACGATTCCATCTTCTACTTCAATGGTAATCTGTCTGGAACAGACACCGGTGGGGCGATACTGGTATTGCATATTCTGGTCACCTCCTTTTTTTGATTATAACATATTTTAGTAGGAATTGCAAGCGACGATTCAGACAAGTTTTCCAAAAGAAATCTGAAAATTGATTTTCGTGCTTCTTTGAAATTGTTGACAGAATGTGGGAAACATGCTATACTAACAACATCAGAGTCAGATTAGTGGCTTGTTGTTTCGTGTTTGCTGAATCCATTGCAGAAGAGATTTTTTTTCATTTGGAAGGGTACCGTTTATAACTTGTTTTAGGGCAGCTTTTAAGAACATTCCAATTTCTATTCCCTGTGGAATTCCCAGTTCCAGTAAATCTTTTCCGTGAATCTTTAAATCTTTTATTTGGAAACAGGCGTTTTCTTGTAGAATGTCTTCTAACAGGGATTTCATCTGTTGAATTTTTTGCAAGTCAGATTCTGCATAGGCAGACACTTGTGCCTGTAAATCAGCTGTTCGGAAAGAGAGCAGTCGTTTGGTTTGTTCTACTCCATATTTTTCTAGAAGGCGAAGCAAGTAGGTTCGTTTCGGCAGAATCTGTATTTCATGACCGGCAACCAATTCTACAATGGCAGTTTTCTTTTTCTTTTCCATTTTTAATCGGCTGCAAATTTGTTCTGCCTTTTTGGCACTGTTTGCCGGATGTCCATAAAAATGGCCAATGCCATTTTTATCCTGTGTAAAACATTTTGGTTTTCCACTGTCATGCAATAATGCTGTCCAGCAGAGGACAGAATCGCTTGTATTGCAATGTGATAAAACCGTTAAGCTATGCTGCCATATATCCTGATCATGTCGTGGATGATGCTGGAAGAAACCGTGCATTTGCCGCAATTCCGGAAAAATGGAAAACCAAATATTTGCATGTTTTGTTAAAATGGTTGGTGCATAGGGGGCAGTGACAATCTTTTCA
>JAUNJC010000135.1 GCA_030523195.1 Oscillospiraceae bacterium | reverse complement strand
TTATGATTTCTCATGCTTTTTCTCTTTTAAAACGTCTATGAACACAGGCTCTCAGAATATTCATGCTTTTTAGGATTAAGCGTATACCTTGTACCACACTCTTTGCACCTGCATCGTTGGGTTCCTGATCTGTTATATCCTATCTTGACTTGGTTCTCTTGTTTCTTGCAATTCGGACATATCTTTCCTTCTTCTATCGTTGCTTTTCTCATTCCCTTAGCTCCTTATGGCGTTTCTTTATATTATACCATAATATTCGCAAAATGTCCACTCCTAAAATGATAGAAAAAAATAATTTTATTTTCTTTTGATATGGAAAACCACTGCATTCCTCACAAATTTTGCAGTTTTTTTTCATTTTATATTGTTTTTTTAGATAGATTGTGCTATAATAAAAAAGATGGTTTGCCACGCTGCTGTACTTTACAGAAAATGCGATTGCAAACGAAAAATGGAAAGGAATGAAAAGCATGCCAATCACAGAAGTGTTGAGACAGAATGCAGAAAAGTATGCAAATGATGTGAGTTTAGTGGAAATTACACCACCGCTTACTGTAAAAGGTCGGTTGACGTGGAAAGAATATGCACTGATTGAATCTGGCACAACGCAAAATATTCGAAGAGAAATCACATGGGGAGAATTTAACCAACAAGCAAATCGTTTCGCTAATTTTCTTTTATCTAGAGGAATTCAAAAAGGTGAAAAAGTTGCTATTCTATTAATGAATTGCTTGGAATGGTTACCAATTTATTTTGGTATCTTAAAAACCGGTGCAATTGCGGTTCCGTTAAATTATCGTTATACTGCACAAGAAATTCATTATTGTCTTTCCCTTGCAGAAGCAGATTTTCTGGTTTTTGGTCCAGAGTTTACTGGTCGAATAGAGGAAATTTGTGACTGTATGCCACGATTAAGGAGTATGTTCTATGTTGGAAAGGATTGCCCAACATTTGCAGAAAGTTATGACCGATTGACACAATTTTGTACTTCCAAAAATCCAGATATTTTGCTGACAGAAGATGACGATGCAGCAATTTACTTCTCATCCGGTACAACTGGTTTTCCAAAGGCAATTTTACATACACACAAAAGTCTCAGCCATGCAGCACAGGTGGAACAGCATCATCATGGACAGACCAAAGGAGATGTTTTCCTTTGTATTCCACCTCTGTATCATACAGGTGCAAAAATGCATTGGTTTGGTTCGCTACTGACTGGTGGAAAAGCAGTTTTGTTACGTGGTGTTAGGCCAGAGTGGATTTTGAAAGCGGTTTCTGAAGAACAATGTACCATTGTTTGGTTGTTGGTGCCGTGGGCACAGGATTTATTAGATGCATTGGATCGAAAAGATTTGAATTTACAGGATTATAATTTATCTCAATGGAGATTGATGCATATAGGTGCACAACCAGTTCCACCATCTCTTGTAAAGCGTTGGAAAACATACTTTCCTAAGCATGCATATGACACAAACTATGGCTTGAGCGAGTCAATCGGTCCTGGCTGTGTACATCTAGGTGTAGAAAATCCGCACAAAGTTGGTGCAATTGGAAAAGCTGGGTATGGTTGGGAAGTTAAAATTGTAGATACAAATCATAACATTATACAGCGTGGAGAAGTTGGCGAACTCGCGGTAAAAGGTCCAGGTGTTATGAAATGTTATTATCATGACGAAAAAGCAACCAATGAAGTTTTACAGGATGGATGGCTTTTCACTGGTGATATGGCACAAGAAGATGAAGATGGTTTTATCTATCTGGTAGATCGAAAAAAAGATGTTATTATTACAGGTGGTGAGAATATTTATCCAGTGCAAATTGAAGACTTTTTACGGCAGCATGATGCAATTAAAGATGTGGCGGTAATCGGCTTACCGGATGAACGGCTTGGCGAGATTACAGCTGCTATTGTAGAAGTAAAGCCAAATGAAACATTGACAGAAGAACAGTTGCAAGCATTTTGTATGGCACTTCCCCGCTATAAACGACCAAGAAAAATTATTTTTGCTGATGTTCCACGAAATCCAACTGGTAAAATTGAAAAGCCAAAGTTGCGGAAACGTTACTGTGTGGAAAATTTGGTTGCAAAAGAAACAGGTGTAAATTAAAAACGAAAGGATGAAGATCATGAAAAAATTATTGCTCGGCAATGCTGCTGTAGCAAGAGGTGCTTATGAAGCTGGTGTAAGAGTTGTTTCTTCTTATCCTGGTACACCAAGTACTGAAATTACAGAACAGATTGTACAGTATAAAGAAATCTATGCTGAATGGGCTCCCAATGAAAAGGTAGCAGCAGAAGTTGCAATTGGCGCTTCTATCGGTGGTGCTCGTGCACTATCCTGTATGAAACATGTAGGTTTGAACGTCATGGCTGATCCTGTATTTACTGTTAGCTATACTGGTGTGAATGGTGGTTTATTGTTCTGTGTAGCTGATGATCAAGGTATGCATTCCTCTCAAAACGAGCAGGACTCCAGACATTATGCAGAAGCTGCAAAAATGCCAATGTTAGAACCATCTGATTCCGCAGAGTGTAAGGAATTCACAAAATTGGCATATAAAATAAGTGAACAGTTTGATACACCTGCATTTTTGCGTTTATCTACCAGAGTCTCTCATTCACAAAGCTTGGTAGAATTGGAAGAACGGCAAAATGCAGAATTGAAACCATATGAAAAAGATGCTGCAAAATATGTTATGATGCCGGCAAATGCTATTAAACGGCATATTGTAGTAGAAGAGCGGATGCAAAAGTTAAAAGAATATGCTGAAACTTGTCCGATTAATCAAGTGGAAAATAATAATAGTAAAATCGGTATTATTTCTGCTGGTATTACTTATATGTATGCAAAAGAGGCACTAGGTAACCAAGTGGATTATTTAAAACTTGGAATGATTTATCCGATGCCGAATCAGTTATTGTTAGACTTTGCTGCAAAGCATGAAATTGTATATGTCATAGAAGAACTGGATCCTTTTATTGAAAATCACTGTCGCAGTTTGGGTATTTCTGTAATTGGAAAATCTGCATTTTCTCCGCTTGGTGAATATACGCCGCATCAAATTTGCAACGTGGTTCTGGGAGAATCAGAGCCGCCTTACAATATGCTGTCAGAAACTATTCCAGTTCGACCGCCAGTAATGTGTGCTGGTTGTCCGCATAGAGGCGTGTTCTATGTGCTGCACAAGCTAAAACTACATGTTTCTGGTGATATCGGATGTTACACATTAGGTGCTGTTGCCCCACTAAATAGCATGGATACGACGATTTGTATGGGAGCATCTGTTGGCGTAGCAATGGGTATGGCAAAAGCAAGAGGAAATGAATTTGCCAAGAAAACAGTTTCTGTTATTGGAGATTCTACATTTATCCATTCTGGGATTACAGGACTAATAGATATTGTTTATAATAAGGGAATTAATACCATTATCATTTTAGATAATTCCATTACAGGTATGACTGGACATCAAGATAATCCAACAACTGGATATACGATTCGCATGGAAGCTACAAAGCAGGTAAACTTGCTGACATTGTGTAAATCTATAGGTGTAGAACGAGTAATAGTTGCAGACCCGTTTGATGTAAAGCAGTTTGAAACGGTGGTCAAGCAAGAAGTAGCAGCAGAAGAACCATCTGTTATTATTGCACAACGTCCGTGTGCTTTACTGAAAACGGTAAAATATGAAGGATCTTGTAAAATTGGAGAAGACTGCAAGAAATGTAAAATTTGTATGCAGCTTGGCTGTCCGGCTATTTCCTTTGACGGCACAAAGCCAATCATCAATCCAACACAATGCAATGGATGCGGTCTCTGTCTGAATGTATGTCCATTTGGCTGCATCAAGAAGGAGGAGGATGCACAATGACAAAACAAATAATGATTGTCGGCGTTGGTGGACAAGGAACATTGCTCGCAAGCCGAATTTTAGGCAATGCAGTGATTGATTCTGGATATGATGTCAAAGTTTCTGAAGTACATGGTATGAGCCAGCGCGGTGGAAGTGTGGTAACATATGTGAAATATGGAGAAAAGGTGTATTCTCCAGTGATTGATAAGGGTATGGCAGATGTGATTTTGGCATTTGAATCGCTGGAAGCATATCGTGCTCTTCCCTATCTGAAAAAAAACGGTAAGATGATTGTCAACACACAGCAAATTGATCCAATGCCGGTAATTACCGGAGCAATGCATTACCCAGAACATATCTGTGAAAAATTAGGACAGGTTTGTGACCTTACAGCAGTAGATGCTTTACAACTAGCAATTGAATCCGGTAGTCAGAAAACCGTTAATGTTGTTTTGATTGGCGTTATGGCAAAGTCTACAGACATTCCATATGAAAAATGGTTAGAAACGATTCGCAACACTGTGCCATCAAAATTCTTAGAAATGAATTTAAAAGCATTTGAATTGGGCTATCAGGCCGCTAAATAAATTGATATTTCTTGTTTAAAATCTGGTTGTTCTACGTGGAAGAACGACCAGATTTATATTTTTAATACAAAATAAATTTTATATAGTCGTATACTGCTTTAATGAGGTCAGGCATTATTCACAATTATTCTTTCTTATTTTTGTTTAATCATACAAAATTGTTTTAATTTAGTTGTGCTTTTTCATAAAATGTGGTATTATTTTTCTATCTTCTACTTTTGAAAAATGATATTGGAGGATTTTGATGTGAAGAAACAAAAATTAGGCTTTGCTGCATTAATCAGTACCGCTACTATCGCTTTAGCTGGCATGATGACATTACCAAATGTTTATGCTTCATGGGAATGGCGTGGATATCGAGGCGACTTGAATTATGATAATACTGTTTCTGTTCTGGATATTGTAAAAATGCAGCGTTTTTTATTGCGGTTAGACCGATTAGAAGGTGAAAATATTGCACAAAGAGCAGATATGAATCAAGATAACACTATAAATATAACAGACTTAGTTATTCTTAAAAATTGTGTTTTTTATGAAAATTTCTTGGATATTTGGGAAGAAGTTGCTGACCCAATTACAACTACGGAAACAAACATCACCACTTCTACAACCACAATTTCCACAGAAATTACCACGGAAACACAGAGTACTACAACAGAAACTACCACTATAACAGAAGAAGCAATATTTATAGATGCTTCTATTGCAGCTATTCAAGCTTCTTTACCCACACAAGGTAATGCTAATTTAGTAATTTTCTATGTAGATTTTCC
>JAUNJC010000134.1 GCA_030523195.1 Oscillospiraceae bacterium | reverse complement strand
GAAAATATAATATATTTGAATACGGTTCTTGGAGAACTGATATTCCGACAGGTGGAATGATGGAGTAACGCCCTGAAACGCCTGCCTTGATACTGCGGTATGCTATGGTTTTTGCAATAAAATCGTGGTGTATAGTCCGCTGAAGTCGGCAGAAGTTTGCCCAAACAGGTTGAGCCGTGGCAAGTGTCCCAGAGGTGGGATATGCAGATGATATGCCGGAGGTCTATAAAATATCTATGGTGAGAATGTTGCTAAGAAGCAACTGACGAAATGGCGAATGTACAGGTCTATAGCGCTAAACAGTAGAAATGCTGTTCTCCGTTAAACGGAGGTATGTGGGGTAAAGTAAGATTATTCGTTATGAAATTCCCTGCGGCTTTACAGGAGCCGCCCAGCATACAGGACTAAAGTCAAAGCCTACGGATATATGCACAGATAGGAATATCGGAACGTGGAAAGGTCAGAACATGGAGTGATTGCACACGATGAAGTGTTGAAACGGAAATACACAACGTTTCTTTATCTGACTGAGAGCGACGGCACAGTACCTATGAAGCGGTAATAATAAGCCGTGGAGGGATAGCCGTTAGTCATTCAATATAATCAAAATTTAAATAACTGAAAACAAAAGGTTCTGGTAAGACTAAAAAAAGCGAAATCCTTATAAAAACGTTCTGAAACTCAATGCACAGCAAATCAGCAAAATCAATAAACTCAGAAAGCTCTTAAATCTTGCAGAAATATAAGGTTATTTCTTTGTAATACAGTTATGTTATTACATGATTATGTTGAATGATAGCACGCCGTATGAGTAGGAAACTCTCATGTACGGTGTAGAGTGGGGGAAAATCCAGAGATAATATCAAAGGATTACCTATCACTATTCAAGAATTTGTTTACGCCAACCAGATTACAAGGCGTTTCCGGTATTTCTACGTCTTCTTCTCAAAAAGCAATGGATTTGTTTATGAAATGCCAATACCTTGATGAGAAAACAGGCGGAAAAGGAATTGTTATGGCAACAGGCACACCTCTTAGTAACTCCATGACAGAACTTCATGTTATGATGCGATATTTAGAACATGATTTCCTAAAAGACAAGGGGCTGGATTCTTTTGATAATTGGATTAGCGTTTTTGGCAAGCAGCGGTCTGACTGGCAGTTGAACACAACCGGAAGTGATGTGAAACAAAAAATACATATGAGTTATACTGGGATTCCAGAACTAATGAGTATATTTAAGCAGATTGCAGATATTCGAACAGCTGATATGCTGGACTTAGATGTTCCGGAATGTGAAATGCATGTCGTTCAGGTCGAGCCAACTGAAGAACAAAAGGACATGATACAAGAGCTGTCAGACCGTGCAGACGCTCTGCAAAAACGTGTGATTACAGACCCTCGCATAGACAATCCACTGAAAATCACAGGTGACGGTAGAAAACTTGCCCTTGACCCACGATTGATTGACCCGACATTAGAAGATAATCCAGACACAAAATTAAATCAGTGCGTAGAAAATGTGTACCGTATCTATAAAGAAACTGCTCCAGACAAGCTGACACAGATTATATTTTGTGATTTGGGTGTGCCATCCAGCAGAAATAACAGTGCAAAAGAAATGTCCGGAGATGAAAAATCTGCGTCTGAAAGAGAATCTTTAGAAGAAGAATGTGATTTCTGTGTGTATGATGATATTCGGAAAAAGCTGATTGAAAAAGGCGTAAAGCCGGACGAAATTGCATATATTCACAGTGCCAAAACAGAGAAAGACAAAGAAGCATTATTCTCAAAGGTTCGTTCCGGTGAGGTGCGTGTATTACTTGGCTCTACTTCAAAAATGGGAACTGGTGTGAATGTTCAGAAAAAGCTTATTGCCGTTCACGATTTAGACATACCTTGGCGACCAGCTGACATGGAGCAACGCCGTGGAAGACTGGTGCGACAGGGCAATGAAAATAAGCATGTACATCAATATCGGTATGTTACCAAAGGGACATTTGATGCGTACAGTTATCAGCTTTTGGAGAGTAAACAAAAATTCATTTCGCAGATTATGACATCTGATGCCATTTCCAGAAGTGCAGAGGACGTAGACCAGCAAGCTCTGAATTACAGTGAAATCAAGGCATTATGCGTAGGAGATGAACGTCTAAAAGAGAGAGCCGATATGGAAAACGAAGTGGCAAATATGCGGATTCAAAAGCGTGAGCATGACAGCAGAATCTATGATATGCAGGATTTGATTGCAGCATATCCCACAACAAAAGAGAATCTGGAAACTACTCGCTCCAATCTGGAAGTAGATAAGGTTCATATAGCCAGTTTGCCAATAGACATGAATAGTAACCGCCCGGCATTTGCAATTACCATTGATGGGACACGATACACAGAACGAAAGCCAGCTGCGGATGCACTTCGAAAAGCAATTCTCTCACATCTTGATGTCAAGGATAGAGAAAAATCAATTGAAATTGGCGAATTTCTGGGATTCCCATTGACTGTATCTGTAAAGGGATTCGGTACGTTCAACAACAGTCAATCAGCCATGTTTTCCGCAACACTCAACGGAGCTGCAAAGTATACTTGCGATTTCGTGGATTCGTTTGACACGAATCTGAGAAGAATTGAATCCAGTGTTATGAAGATTGACCAGCGGATTCAAAATATTAATAGTGAATTGAACAGTTTAGAAATTGACTATGATAATGCTCAAAAAATTGTTGCTGAGCCATTTGACTTACGTAGTAAGGATGGACGAACATTGGGTGAAATGGAAACTGCTTTGACAAGTTTGACGGAAGAACTTGCACAATCTGCTGCAAAAGCAAAAAAGGAAAATCCTGATAAGCCGAAGACTTGTTACTTTGAACGGGCGAAACTGCCGAAGAGTGCTACAAAAGCAATGCAGCAAGAGCATTCTGCTGATAAGAAGAAAGAAAATAGAAGAAAAAAGCAGGAATTAGACTAATTTCTGTAAAACAGAAAGAGAGCTGTTATACCGTTTTGCATCACAGTACAATAGCTCTCTTTTGTTTATGAATTAATATCAGAAGAAATCACTGTTTTCCAATCCGGTTGCAGTCCGGCAGAAGATTTTGCATAATATGTTAAAATATATACCGCATCATTTATAGAAACCATACCGTCTTCATTCACATCTGCCGCTTCTATGACAGCAGCATTTTGATTTTCATCATCCGCAAAATTGGGCGTTAATCCAGCCGTATTCTTTGCATAATATTCCAATACGGCAACAGCATCCTCAACCCCTACTGCTTCATCTCCATTTACATCTCCAGTTTGATAAACCATCACCGGATTTTCTATTGATACTGCACTCCATGGAACGACAACATATGTACAAGGATTGATCACCCCAGTAATTTGGGAAATAGAGTTTGGTGCACCGCTGCTGACACCAGAATGCCACCATACATCACTGTAACCATCTCCCATATAAATTCCAATATGATGATAGTTTGCAGGAATACTCAAGCCTTTATAGCCAGAACCAACATTCGGGTCTACACACCAGATGATATCGCCCTTATGCAAAACACCGCTGCTGAGCATCTCCTCTTTTGCATTGCTGCCCACAAATTCATAATAGTGGATTTGATTACTATTTATAAATGTCCACCAACCGCCACCGTTCCAGCATTTTCTGGAGAATCCCATACTATTGAAGCCACGTACATTGGGAACCCATCGACATGTACTTTGTATATTGGTAGTAATTCCTTTGTCATTTTGTAATCCATTGACCAGTCCGTTTGAGATGATATGCCAGACAAAACCTGTACAATTCGTTCCTACATAGCCCTGCCATGCATCGCATCTAGGCGAAGCAGCATACAGAGAAGCATTATATGGTACACCTAAGTAATGATCCGTTTGTGCTTCTGCATCCAAAAACGACTGCCATGTTTCATATGGCTCTGCATAGTCTGTTCCCCACGTGTCGTATACATTTTGGCTGAACACTTCATTGATATAAATATCCCCCTGCAAATCAGCTGCCATTGCAGCATAACCGGATAAATGACACATCATCCATACAGCAGATACAGCAGTCACAGCCCCTACAATTTTCCCTTTTTTCAATTGAACCATCCTCCTGTTATACATAAATCACTTCTTTTGCCATATACTCTAATGAATTGATGATTTTTGCTTGTTTTACTATATCGCCGTTTTTAACCGCCAGCTGATAGTCACGGTCTTTTTCCCTCCATTTGTCAACCTGACGATCAACTGCATCCATTGCCTTTGTTTCGATATCCAGTAAATAATCGTAAATGCTGCCCTCGTTGACAAGCTTTTCAAACCGTTCCGGCTGATGTTCCATTACATAGGGAACATGTCTTCGAATATATTCGCTATAGAAATTATCTTCTTGTGCCTTTCCAGTTCGTGCATCTACGGTTGTCACACAAATTGCATCTGTATCAAAAGAACAGAGCGGAAGTGTATATTTCTGCTGCTTTTCATCATAAAAACGTTTTTCGCTTTTGAATATCATAAAATATCTCCAACTACTTTACTTCTTTTTAAGTATAAAACTACCAGCTACTATGGCAATTATGCCCCCAACAATTCCCACACCATATAACCAGCTGTGACTTTTTTCTTTTTTGTTAGAAACTGTCGTGGTTGTTGCAGCAGTTTCAGCTTGTACTTCTGGTGCAATCGTTCCGGTAACTCTATGAACGGAATGATTCGTATCATCACTACGGTTGATATTCTGCGTTTCCGCTTGTGGCATATCCCAATCTTCATGGTATTCTTCGTCAGATTCATCATTTTCAGGGTTATAATCATCGTTCTCTTCTTCCAACGTACTGAATGGCATGAAGCTATCTACTACATTTCCATTTTCATCTGCCATGTTCCACTTGCCATCTACAAAATTGAAATGGTAAATCGGATTTCCGTCCAAGTCGGCAATATAAAAATTGCCGTTATCATCATCTTTGAAACTCCACTCATCTGTCATATCTTTGTAATACTGTCTGTATTGATACATTGCATAAGAGACATCTCCTTTGATGTCTTCATAGTTGTTCTCTACCCATTCTGTGATAAGATGATGCTCG
This sequence comes from Oscillospiraceae bacterium, assembly GCA_030523195.1. Taxonomy (GTDB): domain Bacteria; phylum Bacillota; class Clostridia; order Oscillospirales; family Ruminococcaceae; genus Ruminococcus_C. The sequence continues at coordinate 149 of JAUNJC010000134.1, read as the reverse complement.
TAAGACCCTTCTGGGAACGTAGTGCCATCCTCCGGCTCTCCATACCACCAATCTTCCCAAATGGTGTCAATGATTTCTTCTACAGACGGATCGGTATCTGCTGCAACCGGAAGAGTCGTCATCGCCCATCCTGCCTGAAACATCGTAGA
>JAUNJC010000018.1 GCA_030523195.1 Oscillospiraceae bacterium | reverse complement strand
GCCGGATTCCGATTCAGTATGCAAAACGTGTGGTTGGCAGAAAGCAGTATGGCGGACAGTCCACCCACATTCCGATTAAAGTTTGCATGAGCGGCGTTATGCCGATCATCTTCGCAATGTCTTTCATGTCTCTGCCAAGTACCATCGAGCTGTTCAAGCCGATGTACGATGATCCAACTGGCGGCTGGCAGAAGTTCTATAATGGATTTATCGGCTTCTTCCACACCAATAGCTGGGGTTATGCAGCTATCTATTTCATTCTGATTATTGCATTTAACTATTTTTATGTATCCATGCAGTACAATCCGATTGAGATTGCAAATAACCTGCGGCAGAGCAACGGCGGTATCCCGGGCATTCGTCCTGGTAAGCCGACATCCGATTACATTCAGCGTGTCCTGTCCAAGATCACATTGGTTGGTGCGTTCTTCCTTGGAATTATTGCGATCTTCCCGATTGCATTGAACAAGGCAGATCCAAACCTGAGTTCTTTGGCAATGGGCGGTACCACGATCCTGATCGTTGTCAGCGTGGCTTTGGAAACAGTTCGTACATTGGAATCGGAAATGATGATGCGTCATCATAAGGGATTCCTCGAATAAGGAGAAAATACAATGAATTTGATTCTTTTAGGTGCGCCGGGTGCTGGAAAAGGCACACAGGCAGAGGTCATTTCAGAAGCATTGTCCATTCCGCAGATTTCCACTGGCAACATGCTGCGGGAAGCGGTTAAGAATGGTACCGAATACGGGCTGAAAGCAAAAACAGCTATGGAAAGCGGTGCACTGGTTTCCGATGAAATTGTCATCGGTATCCTGAAAGATCGCATTGCACAGCCGGATTGCAAAAACGGATTTATTTTGGACGGCTTTCCGAGAACCGTCCCACAGGCAGAAGCACTGGATGCAATGGGCGTAACCATTGACAAAGTGCTGGAAATCTATGTACCGGATGAAACTATTAAAGAACGTGTCTCCGGTAGAAGAGTCTGCGAAGGCTGTGGTGCTTCCTACCATGTGAAGTACAAGCCAACAAAGGTAGAGGGCGTTTGTGATAAGTGCGGTGCGGCTACCATCATCCGGAAGGATGACAAGCCAGAAACCGTTCTGGATAGACTGTCTGTTTACCATGCACAGACTGAACCACTAAAGGATTACTATGCAAAGCAGGGTAAGCTGGATACTGTGGTTGGACAGGAAGAATTGTCAGATACGACAAAGCTGACACTGGCAGCAGTAGGTGCATAATTCATGATTACAATTAAATCCAGAGGAGATCTGGAGAAACTGAGAGAAGCGGGACGTGTTGCCGCACAGGCATTGGAACTGGCAGGGAAATCCATCCGACCGGGTATGACCACCTATCAGCTGGATAAGATTCTGCATGATTTCATTGTACACTGCGGTGCAACCCCGACGTTTCTCGGATACGGCGGGTTTCCCGCAAGTGCGTGTATCTCGATCAATGAGCAAGTCATTCACGGCATTCCAAATCGGCACCGTGTTATGAAAGCCGGCGATATTGTCAGCGTAGACGTAGGGGCAACCCTGAATGGCTTCGTTGGCGATAATGCTGCAACGTTTCCGGTCGGCGATATCTCGCAGGCGGCACAGGATTTGCTGGAGACCACAAAGGCAAGTCTGTATGAAGCCATTGCAGCGGCACAGGTCGGTGCAAGACTTGGTGACGTTTGTCATGCGGTGGAGGCATATTGCGCCGAACGAGGCTATGGCATCGTCAGAGAGTACTGCGGGCATGGAATCGGACGAGAAATGCATGAGGATCCGGAAGTGCCGAATTATGGAAAACCGGGTCATGGTGTGCGTCTGATGCCGGGTATGACATTCTGCATTGAACCCATGATCAATCAAAAAGGAGATGCCGTTCGGGTTCTGAAGGACGGCTGGACGGTAGTGACCGCCAATGGCAGTCTTTCCGCCCATTTCGAGCATGAAATTGCAGTGACAAAGGACGGTCCCGTCATTTTGACAAGACCGTGACGGAGGAAACCGTATGGAATGGCAGCAGGGCAGCATCGTGCTTGCAACTGCCGGTCGGGATGCAGGGATGTATTTTGCGGTGGTCGCAGCAGACGAAGGGTTCGTCTGGTTGGCAAACGGCAAACGCAGAACCCTTGCAAAACCGAAACGGAAGAACAAAAAACATGTACAGCAGATCGGAACAGTGATTGCATTGGCATCAATGACCGATAAACGGCTTCGTACATGGCTGAACGAATTTGCAGCCGCACAATAGAACCCAATCGGGGAGGGTATCAGCGTGTCAAAAGAAGATATGATTGAAGTGGAGGGCGTTGTTCTGGAATCACTTCCGAACGCCATGTTCAAGGTGGAATTGCAGAACAAGCATGTGATTCTGGCACATGTGTCCGGTAGGCTGCGGATGAATTATATCCGAATTGTGCCGGGCGACAAGGTAACGGTGGAAATGTCACCCTATGATCTGACAAAAGGCCGGATTACCTGGAGAGCCAAGTAAATCCGACAGAAGCAAAGAAAACGGTTTATCTAATAAGGAGGTAAAACCAATGAAAGTAAGACCTTCCGTAAAGCCGATTTGCGAAAAATGCAAAGTGATTAAGCGTAAGGGCAAAGTAATGATCATCTGTGAAAATCCGAAGCATAAGCAGCGTCAGGGCTAATGCTTTGAACTTTTAAATGGAGGTGCGATTAGTATGGCAAGAATAGCAGGTATTGACCTTCCGAAAAATAAGCGGGTACAGATTGGCTTGACTTATATCTACGGAATTGGTCGCAGCACAGCAGATCAGATTCTGGCTGGTACCGGCGTCAATCCGGATACCCGTGTAAAGGATCTGTCCGAAGAAGACGTTGCAAAGCTGCGTGACTATATCGACAAGCACTGCATCGTTGAGGGCGACCTGAGAAGAAACGTAGCACTGGATATCAAGCGTCTGGTTGAAATCGGCTGCTACAGAGGCGTTCGTCACCGGAAGGGTCTGCCGGTTCGTGGCCAGCGGACAAAGACCAATGCAAGAACACGTAAGGGTCCGGTAAAGACCATCGCAAATAAGAAGAAGTAAGGAGGGGTCGTTTTGGCACAGCAGAAGGGAAAGAAGGTTGTGATCAGACGCCGTAGAGAGCGGAAGAATATCGAAAACGGTGCTGTACACATTCAGTCTACATTCAATAACACCATCGTTACCATTACTGATACACAGGGTAATGCAATTAGTTGGGCAAGTTCCGGCGGACTGGGCTTCAGAGGTTCCAGAAAATCTACTCCGTTTGCTGCACAGACCGCAGCAGAAACTGCTGCAAAAGCAGCTATGGAACATGGTCTGAAGAGTGTTGAAGTTTATGTCAAGGGTCCGGGTGCCGGCAGAGAAGCTGCTATTCGTGCATTGCAGACTGTTGGTCTGGAAGTCAAGATGATCAAGGACGTTACACCGATCCCGCATAACGGTTGCCGTCCGCCGAAAAGACGTCGTGTCTAATTTACAGGAGGTGTAAAAAATGGCAGTAAGCAGAGAACCAATCCTGAAACGGTGTAGATATCTGGGCATCAGCCCGATGGTAATGGGCATCTCCAAGGAATCCAATCGGAATCCAGGTGCCAATAACCGCAAGAAGATGTCGGAATATGGTATGCAGCTGAAAGAAAAGCAGAAGCTGAAGTTTATTTACGGTGTTGGTGAAAAGCAGTTCTATCATTACTTTGAAATTGCAACCAAGATGGAAGGCAAGGCTGGTGACAATTTGGTAACTTGTCTGGAAAGCAGACTGGATTCTATTGTATTCCGCATGGGTCTGGCATTGACCAGAAGAGAAGCAAGACAGCTTGTTACACATAAGCATTTCACAGTAAACGGCGTGAGAGTGGATATCCCATCCTATCGTGTAAAAGTTGGCGATGTGATCGCCCTGCATGAGAGCAGCAGAGACAGCCAGAAGTTTAAGGATGTGGTAGAACAGACCGCAGACAGAACCGTTCCGCTGTGGCTGGATGCCAATAAGGAAACTTTCAGTGCCACTGTTACAAGAATGCCAGTTCCGGAAGATCTGGATTACGAAGTAGCAGCACATCTGATTGTCGAATTGTACTCCAAGTAATGCCGATTATCCGCATAAGACGAAGAAACAAAAGACGAAGCGAATGTGTACTAGGAGGGTGCTTTTATGCTGGAGAAAATTGAAAAGCCGGAACTTGAGACAGTCGAACTGCGAAGTGACGGAAAGTACGGTAAGTTTGTTTTAGCACCGCTGGAACGTGGCTATGGTACTACGCTTGGTAATAGCCTGCGGCGTGTGCTGCTCTCCTCGCTGCCCGGTGTTGCGGTCAACTCCGTGAAAATTGACGGCGTACACCATGAACTGTCTACGATCCCAGGCGTAAAAGAGGACGTGACAGAAATCATTCTGAGTCTTAAAGGTCTGACGGCGAAACTGTACGGAGACGGGCCGAAGACAATCTATATTGAAGCAGAAGGCGAATGCGAAGTCACTGCCGGCGATATCAAAACCGATTCTGAAGTGAACATTCTGGATCCGGGGATGCACATTGCAACCCTCGGAAAGGATGCGAAACTGTATATGGAAATCGTCATCGACCGTGGCAGAGGCTATGTGTCTGCGGAACGCAATAAGCAAATGATGAATTCGCCCATTGATGTGATCGCAGTTGACAGTATTTATACTCCTGTATTAAAGGTAAATTATCAGGTCGAGGACACACGGCTTGGACAGGTTACCGATTATGATAAGCTGACGTTGGAGGTCTGGACGGACGGTACCATCTCCGCAAAGGAAGCAATATCACAGGCAGCCAATCTCCTCAACGAGCATCTGAAACTGTTTGTCGATCTCTCGGATGAGTCGAGCATAACAGAGGTTCTTGTGGAAAAGAACGAGAAAGGGAAAGAAAAAATTCTGGAGATGACCATTGAGGAACTTGACTTATCAGTGCGGTCATTCAACTGCTTGAAGCGTGCGGGCATCAATACGGTAGACGATCTGATCAATAAGTCCGAGGAGGAAATGATGAAGGTTCGGAACCTCGGCAAGAAATCATTTGACGAAGTGCGGGAAAAACTGCAGTCACTGGGGTTTGACCTGTCTTCTGACGAAGACTGAAACGAAGAAAAGGGAACATGATAGATCTATCATGCAACGATAAAGGAGTGAAATACGATGCCGGGTAGCAGAAAACTGGGCAGAACTACCGACCACAGAAAGGCTATGCTGCGTGCAATGGTAACCTTCCTGCTGGAAAACGGACAGATTGAAACCACCGTCACACGTGCAAAGGAAGTACGTGCGGTTGCTGAAAAGATGATCACCATCGCTAAGACCAATGATTTGCATGCAAAGCGTCAGGTGATGTCATATGTCACAAAGGAAAGCGTTGCCAAGAAGCTGTTCGATGAAATTGCACCGAGCTATGCAGAGCGGCAGGGCGGCTATACTAGAATCATCAAGACCGGTCCCCGTCGGGGCGATGCGGCTGAAATGGCATTGATTCAGTTGGTATAACAGTATTATAAGCAAATATTTACATGGAAGGGCATGGCAGTTGCATTCTGCCATGCCTTTTTTCGAATTCCTGCTTTTCAATTTGGTCAAAATGACTATAAAACATGAAAACATTTAGGTATTTTTACTAAAAATTCAACTTTTCTCTTTACAATTGCCCCACATTACGGTATAATAAATGTGTGCGTTGCAGACACATTTCCTGTAAACGACGGAAAAGCTGTCGTAAAATAGGAAACGCAGAATGGATTTCTGTGTGATTTGTTTTTGAATGGGGAGGGCGATAGCATTAAGAAGAACTGCTGTCGGTGAAACGGTGGAACGGCTTGCAGGCATTGCAGTGGTACACTTGGGGAAGTGCTGGAATCATGGCATAAACGTTTCGCACTCATTCTAAATCGTGGAATTGGAAAGAAAAATTCCAAAAAGCAGCAGAGCCATGGTATTATGTACAATTTGACAAACTGTTCTTGTTGGAAATTGTACAAAAAATTTGAATATGTATTGACTTTTCTGTGGGAATATTCTATAATAGTACTAATTCGACGAGACGTTTTCGGCTGTGTTCGGGACGTAGAATGAATCATGTGTATTTCATCGGAAAGGTATGAAGTCTAAACGCTATCATACGAATAAAGAAGGAGGAAAACAATGAAAACGAAAAGAACAATGGCAGGTATTCTAGCAGCGGCAATGGTTGCATCCACAATGGTATGGACCCCGGTATTTGCAGCAGGAGAAATTGGAGTATCTGCGGAAAAGGTATCTGCAAAGGCTGGCGATAGCTTTACATTACAGGTTTCCCTGAGTGATGTGCCGACAAGCGGTCTGGGTGGCTGTGAGTTCTCAATGGCTTACGACAGCACAATCGTAACCGTTACTGATGTACAAGCTGGCACCATTACAGATACGGGTTCAGATGAGCAGCAGTCTGCGTTTGCAGGAGAAGCACCAAGCTTTGACTGCAACTATGAAACAGCTGGCATTATTGATGTTATGTGGGCGACTGGATTGACAGATCCTACATATCAGATTAAACAGGATGGCGTATTCCTGACGATTACTGGTACGGTAAATGAGAGTGCAGAAGTTGGTGATGTTTCTGAATTTAAGATTCAGGCAATCGACAGAGAAACAAAACCTGGTTCTGACATAAAGAATGATAAGGTAATATTTGTTAACGTGGATACAAATGGCGAAATAACTTCTTATGATACCGTTTTGAGTCATGGTTCTGTTACTGTCATTGGGGATGGTACTACCACTACCACAACGAATAGTGATGTAACAACTACTACAACGGTAACCACTACTTCCAATCAGGGTGGAAGCATTGCTTACGGAGATACCAATTTGGACGGCGTTGTAGATTTGCGTGATGCCATTAACATGAACAAGTATTTGGCAGGTCAGATTACTTGGACTCCGGATGACCAGTCCTATAAGAATGCAGATGTTAACGCAGATGGAACGGTTGGCGAAGCGGATGGCACTGTTTTGATTAATTTCGTAATTAATCTGATTGATTCTCTTCCGCAAGTTGGCGCATAAAACATTCTTTATTTAGGTTCTATGCTGGCAGGATGATTCTTTCTCCATAGAATTGTTTTGCCAGATAATAGTACATTTTACATTGCATAAATGCAAAGAAAGGAAAAAGAAACATGAAGAAACGAACAAGAATTGCTTCTCTGGTTGCAGCAGCTGCGATGACCGTTTCTGCATTGCCAATGGCAGCACTCCCTGCACTTGCAGTGGAAGCTGGCGATCACGGATGCATTAACGGCTTGCAGTATCACATTGTTACAGCCGAGGACAGAGCATCGGAGGTTAAAGTTTCACTAGATGATGTAACCTCCAGCGATTATACCTTTAAGGCTGGGCTTTATTTGTCAGTAGATGACCAGACCATGACAGCGGATGACTATGTTTCTACCGTTAGCATGATGTGGGAAGCATCTGATGAAAAGTATATGTATTTTAGACAGGATGATTATGGTACTTCTATTGCAGAAACACAGTACACCCTGCCAGATGGTACTGCTTTTTCAGCAACACTGAAGCCATTTGCATTGGCACAGTTGACCTACAATCCGAAGAAAGGTTACAGATATACATCAAAGACCAGTGACTTTTATGATAAATCCATTGCTTTGGAACCGGCTTACGGAAAAGAAGTTTATTCAGCAGGTCCGAATAAGGTTAAGTTCACATTGACCTATTATACAGAAGGACAGCTGCTGACAAAGGATGACGGTACAAAGTACAGAGCACCTGTTCCGGAATCTCAGGTAACGAAGGATTATGAACTGGATGTTACTGTGGATGAAAATGGTACAGGATCTTATACTTATGAAGTGCCAGATGCTGGTACAGTTGACAGCGGTGCTTATCCGATGCGTACTGTAACAGGTACACTCCATAACTATGATCCTACTGTTCCGTCTGGCGAAAAGATCCCGGGCGATAACAACCTTTTGAGAGTTGTTTACTCTACAGATGGTACCTCTTTCCCGACTTGGTTGGGCGATCAGGCAGACGCTTATCCAATGGCAACATTTGATGTAACCTTGAAGCAAGGCACACCGGAAGGTGTTTACTATGTAAAATACAATACAACAGAACATCAGGACGTTTTGGACAAGGATGGTAATGTTGTAGGTGCATCTTATATGAACCGTGTTGTTCGTGCTTATAAGGAATCAGGTTCTAGAAAGACAGATGTACAGTATCCAGATGGTCTGGAAGATGAGAGCAATTGGCTGAAGATTATAGTTGGTTCACCATCAAATACAACTACTACAACCACCGATCAGTCAACTACGACTACAACATCTGCTACAACGACGGAAACAAATCAGACTACCACAACGACGACTACTACGACTGCAGGTGGCACAACTACCACAACAGATACACCGAGTTATAATGGTCCGACTATTAAGGTAGGCCAGCAGTTTGTAAATGCAGGCGAAGAGTGGGCAACCGCAGTGAAGCCGGAAATCTACAACGGCGGCGACTTCGTAACAGAAGGTCTGTCACTGGCATTCAAGGTTGGTGACGCAGCAGATCCAGCAACCGCAGCGCTGATGGAAGCATGGACTTATGAAGATCTGGATTCCAGCTCGGCATTCAATGATTTGGGCTCTTGGAAGGTGAACAAGGATGAAATGATCTGGGCATCCCTGACAAATGGTACTTCTAAGATTGATGTAGGTACTCTGACAGACGGTATGAGCCCGCTTGAACTGTACTACACCATTCCAGATGAAGATACAATCAACAAGATCGCAGCAGATCATAACATGGTAGCAAAGAAGACAGAAGATGGAGCATACTATTATGAATTCCCGCTGCAATTTGCACCGGACAAGATCAACAGCGAAGGCGGCAGTGCACTGCTGTGGGCAGGCGAAAATAATACGGTTATTGATGCAAATTATGTAGACGGCAGCGTTTGCGTAATTGTAACCAATCCGAATCCGGTAACTACTACAACAACAGCTACATCCGGTCCGATCACTACGACAACCACTACTACCACTACAACGAATTCTAATCCATTGGTACCATTCTACGGTGACGTAAACGTCAACGGTCAGGTTACCATTATCGATGTAGTTCTGCTGAATAAGGCAGTCGCTGGTAAGGTAACACTGTCTGAACAGGCAACACTGAATGCCGACTGTGTACATGACAATGTGATTGATGAATTGGATGCAAAGGCATTGCTTGCATATCTGGTAGGCTGGGACGGCTTTGAAACATTGCCGGTTACCGCTGATGCAGTAAGCACATTGCCACTCTAATCTCTATTTAGACGACTACATCACTCCTAATTCTTTCGGCAATGCCGCTCTCAAAAATGAGGGCGGCATTGTTGTGTTTTATGGAAAAAGTATGTGAAACGGATACCATAATGCAGAAAATTAAATTTCATAAAAAATGCAGTCGGTTTTTTGTATAATATTTCGCAAGATCACGGAAAATATGAATAAAATCATGCGTTGTAAAGAAGTCAACTAGATTTTTCACGACAGAAACTAGCTTTTTTGTCCAATATCACGGAAAGAATTTCGGCAAAATGTACAAATTATCTTTCTTTGTTTTGTGCTGATTTACCGAAAATTCAAAAATAACTTTACAATATTGTGGGCATATGGTATAATAATCACAGTAGGAATTTTCAGAAGTTTCTTTTTATGTACATGAGAAAAATGGAGAAATCTGGAGATTCTGCGTGTCCGGTTTCAAGGGATTTTCCATTGAAACAGCCAAAAATCTATATTTTTTATCTTTTAAGGAGGATATCTATGCTGAAAAACAAATTCGGTAAGAAGATGCTCGCTTCTGTTATGGCAGCAGCAATGACCGTATCTGCAACGGCAGTGGGTCTGTCTTCTATTACCGCAAGTGCCGCAGTAACCGGTTATGAAGAATTCGGTTCTGGTACTTTTAATGACGGTGTTGGTCTGCCGTGGCATATCTGCGAAAGTGCAACGGGTACCATGAAGTTTGAAGTAGCAGATGGCTGCTACAACATCTTGATTACCAATCCGGGTGGTCTGTCTAACAACGGTGAAGGTCGTTGGGACTGTCAATTCCGTCACAGAGGGTTGACTATTGACATAGGTCACACATATCGTTATACTTACTCTATTTGGTCCAATAAGAATATCAAAATTTATGCAAAGCTTGGCGATATCACAGATGATGATGTAGAAAATTTCCACCAGAATGGTACGAAGTTGAATCTTTCCTATTCTGATGTAGAAGGTTTGGACGATGCAGCATTGGTAGAAAAGCTGAAGAATGCTTCTTCTAGTGGTGAATCAGTACAATATTGGGAAGGCTGGGATGGCTGGAAGAATAGCCCGACTGTGACTGCAAATAAGTGGACAACTTTTGCTTGGGAATTTGCAGTAGATGGCTCTGATAGCCACATGAGACAGTCTGATGGTACTGGTGAAATGACATTCCATCTAGGCGGCACCAGCGAATGGAATGATTTCATCTGTTGCGAAGCTGGTACCTTGTTGAAGTTTGATAACTTGGCTTTGGTGGATATGACAGATGACAAGTCTAACTATAATGCAGATGCAGAATATCAGCCGACTGGTATTGAAGTAAACCAGGTTGGTTATTATCCGCTGTTGGATAAGAAGGCAACTTTGGTCATGGATGGACCAGATACCACTCCAAAGGAATTTGTGATCAAGGATTCCAGTGGGGCTACAGTAAAAACAGGTACAACAGATGCCTCCAGAGGCGATCAGATGTGTGATGGTTCTAACACATACAACCAGATCATCGACTTCTCTGATGTGCAGACAGAAGGTACAGGCTACACCATCACTTGCGATGGCAAAACCTCTCTGCCGTTTGACATTGGCAACAATATCTATGATGGCATGACCACCAATGCGATGAACTACTTCTATCAGAACCGTTCCGGTGAAGATATCTTAGCAAGCTACATCACCTCTACTGGTGCAAACAAGAGTACTGATGCTTTGGCACGTGACGGCGGTCATATGTCAGATATGGCAACTGTTCAGAGCAAGTGGGTTTACATCATTCCAGATGCAAGTGCAATTGAACAGGGCGAGACCATTGACGTAACCGGCGGTTGGTATGACGCTGGTGACCACGGTAAGTACGTTGTAAACGGCGGTGTTTCTATGTGGACACTGTTGAACCTGTATGAGAGCGACCTGATGGATGGTGATGCATCCAAATGGGCAGATGGCGCTGGTACGGTTGTTGTTCCGGAAAGAGGCAATGGTATGCCGGATATTCTGGATGAAGTAAAGGTAGAAGCTGACTTCTTTAACAAGATGCAGAGAAGCGATGGCATGGTTTACCACAAGGTACATGACTATAAGTGGACTGCTCTTTGTGTAGCACCGGCAGATGATCCGCTGGAACGTATTGTAAAGCCGGTTACCTATGCTGCAACCTTGAACTATGCTGCTGCTATGGCACAGTATGCAAGATTGGCAAAGGAATGGGATAGCGATGCTACCACTTATCTGGCAAATGCAGAAAAGGCTTACAAGGCTGCAAAGTCTTCTTATAAGCCGTTCTCCAATGACTGGGGTTCTGACCAGTTTGCAGATTTGGAATCTCTGTATGCACCAATCAAGCAGAATAAGGGTGGTGGCCCTTACGGCGACACCGATGTAGAAGATGAATTCTACTGGGCAGCTTGCGAACTGTATATTGCTACAGGTGATGCTTCCTATAAGACTGACCTGATGAGCTATTCAGCAGGTGCTGGTGCACTGGGTGTTGACACTGCTTTGTACGGCGGTGAAAACAACGGTACTCGTTCTTCCTTCACATGGGGTACTCTGGCAAGCTTGGGTACATTCTCTCTGTGCGTCAATGCAGATGACATGCTGGATAAGGGTCTGTTGACTGCTGCTGAAGTAGATACCATTGAGAAGAATGTAAAGCAAGCTGCTGACTACTTTATTGGTCTGGAAGAAGAATCTGACTTTGGTATTCCGTATGTTGGTCATGACTATGATGCAGAAGTTTGGACTGTTGCTGACTTTGAAGCAGGCAACGGCGATAACGGCGTTGTTACTAAGACCTTGACCAATGGTTATGAATGGGGTTCTAACTCCATGGTTATGAACAATGCAATTACAATGGCAATTGCTTATGACATCGACAAGGAAGCAAAGTACATCAATGGTGTATCCACTGCAATGGACTATATCCTTGGTAGAAACGTAATTGAACAGTCCTATGTCACTGGTTACGGCGAACATGCATTGCAGTATCCGCACCACAGATGGTGGTCTGGTCAGTTGAATTCCACTGACTTCCCATATGCTCCAGACGGCGTTCTGTCTGGTGGTCCGAACTCTGAGATGCAAGACCCGATGATTCAGGGTGCAGGTTATAAGGCTGGTTCTCTGGCTCCAATGGCTTGCTATCTGGATAATGTAGAAGCTTGGTCTGTTAACGAATGTACTATCAACTGGAACTCTCCGTTGGTATGGATTGCTTCTTTCTTGGAAGATGAAGCACCGAATGTAAATCAGGAATCTACTACTACCACCACAAAGGATGGCACCACTACAACTACTACCACAACTACAACTACAAGTGGCACTGGTACCACAACTACAAATAATGGTACTACCACAACAAAGGATCCGAATCAGGATTTGATTGGTGATGTAAACGTAGATGGTAAGGTTGACCTGACAGATGCAATTTGCATGAATAAGTATCTGGCTGGACAGATGCAATTGGGTGAACAGGCAATGCGGAATGCAAACTGCAATCAGGCTGATGGTACACCTACCGTTAATGAAGCTGATGGTACTGCATTGATCAACTTTGTAATCATGTTGATTTCTAAGTTGCCGTCTATGGAGGTATAAGCGATTTTTGCTTATCTCTTAGCATGAACCTAAAAGAGGGATACACTGGAAACAGTGTATCCCTTTCTGTTTGTCAAATATTTTGTTATTTTGGAAATTTGTAAAGAACACTTGACAAACAGCATGAAATGTGGTATCATAATATCAAACCTTATCAAGAGTGGCGGAGGAACAGGTCCGATGAAGCCCGGCAACCTAATTGCAGGAATGCAAAGAAGGTGCCAATTCCTGCGGTTTTTGTACCGAGAGATGAGGATTTCGCATAAACAAACGAAATCAACGCACCTCGGTTATGAAGTGCGTTTTTATTTTTATTGTTGAAAGGATGGAACAATTACAATGAGTCAATTTTTGTTTACTTCGGAGTCTGTGACGGAAGGACACCCCGATAAAATTTGTGATCAAATTTCCGATGCCGTTTTGGATGCTATTCTGGAACAGGATGCAGCTGCAAGAGTTGCCTGTGAAACCATTGTGACAACAGGTATGGTACTTTGCATGGGGGAAGTCTCTACGACGGCGAAAGTTGATATTCCACAGATTGCAAGAGATGTGATTGTGGATATTGGATATGATCGTGCCAAATTTGGGTTTGATGGCTATACTTGTTCTGTTTTACAAGCATTGGACAAACAATCGCCGGATATAGCAATGGGTGTTAACGATGCCTATGAGAGTCGTGGCGGCGTTCATCAGGAAACTGGTGCTGGTGATCAGGGCATGATGTTTGGATATGCCTGCAAAGAAACAAAGGAATTGATGCCATTGAGTATTTCATTGGCACATAAACTTTGCATGAAGCTGACCGATGTGCGGAAGGAAAAAGTGCTGCAATATTTGCGGCCAGATGGCAAGGCACAAGTTACTGTAGAATATGTGGATGGGAAACCAAAACGAATTGATGCGGTTGTTCTTTCGGCTCAGCACGCACCAGATGTACAATTGGAGCAAATTCGTTCTGATTTGCTGCATTATGTTATTCAGCCGATTCTGCCGGTAGAAATGCTGGACGAGCATACTAAGTATTATATCAACCCCACTGGACGTTTTGTGGTTGGCGGGCCGCAGGGAGATAGTGGTTTAACGGGCAGAAAGATTATTGTGGATACTTACGGTGGGGCAGCACGGCATGGCGGTGGTGCATTCAGTGGAAAAGATCCGACAAAAGTCGATCGTTCAGCAGCTTATGCAGCACGGTATATTGCGAAAAATATTGTTGCAGCAGACTTGGCAGATCGTTGTGAGGTGCAGCTTGCCTATGCCATCGGCGTTGCTCATCCGGTTTCTATTCTGGTAGATACGTTTGGAACAGGAAAGGTTTCGGAAGAAAAGTTGGCTGCGGCTGTGGAGACGATATTTGATCTTACACCAGATGGAATGATTGAAATGCTGCAACTGCGGAAGCCACAGTATCGGAAATTGGCAGCATATGGACATATGGGAAGAGAAGATCTTGGTGTCGCATGGGAAAAGTGTGACAAGGTAGAGGCTTTGCGGAACGCATTGCAATCATAAGTGGAAATCAGCAGAAATATAAAAATGGGAGAATGTGATGTGCATTCTCCCATTTTATTTGTGATAAGATAACTTTTTTAGCATCCACCTCAATAAAATTGGCAAGCCATAGAGCAATCCCCAGATTGCGGCGATTAAAATTGGAAAACCAATCCAATAGAGAGATTCACCGAACCAATTTGCAAACCATACCAATGGAGAGCCTTTTGAAGGTTTGGAGAGAAAGAAAAAATTGGTTCCCCATTGTCGATTGCACCATGCTACGATGACACTGCATCCGGCAAGTGTAGTAAAACTGAGCGGAAGTCTGTGCCAGTTTGGTTGTAATGTGCCGTCTGCAAGCAGCAGCACGGGAAGTAGTAACAATAGAGTATGCAGCATAAAGCTATGGAGACAGAAGAAATTCCAGAGCGGCAGGCGATTCCAATTTGGGAATAGAAGTGCTAGCAGCGTGCCTGGCAGGGAAAGACTGTAAAGCAGTTCACCAAAATAGCTACAGGGTTTCCAAACATAGAAGAGACAAAAAAAGATAGAAAGCCCACAGAGATCCAGTGGCAAATATTGCATTCCAAATTGTCCCGTTATCAATAGTATGCCTTGCTTCAGTACTTCTAATAACAGCAATGCGGTAACAATGCTCCATTGCCAGAGACGTTTTTTTGTACTATGTCGATAAAGGAGAATACAAACCATAAGGAGACAGGAAATGAACAGCAAAATGGTAAGGTGTGTTTTATGGAACAATAGAAATCCATCGCCACTTGGCATTTGTTCTTGTGCTGTAAAAAAAACCATCTGCACGATCCCTTTCTGAAACTTAGGGTATTTTTTATTGGTGATTACGCCTGATTGAAAAACTGCTCTGCCGCATTTCTACAGCAGAGCAGACTTATTTATATGTTTTTATTACTTTGTTCCAAACATTCTATCGCCGGCATCACCAAGTCCCGGTACAATGTAACCTTCTTCGTTAATTCCCTCATCCATGCCGGCACAATAAATGTCAACATCTGGATGTGCGGTTTCCAGTGCTTCCTTACCCTGTGGGCTACAAAGAATACAGAGGAATTTGATATTCTTGACGCCCATTTCTTTCAGATCCTGAATGGCAGTGATGGCAGAAATACCAGTTGCGAGCATGGCATCAATGACAACCACTTCCCGTTCTGAAATATCATCCGGCATTTTAGAATAGTATTTCACGGCATCGTGTGTGCCCGGTTCGCAGAAAATACCAATGTGACCGATTTTTGCAGCTGGAATGAGGGAAGTAACGCCTTCAATTAGCCCCAGACCGGCACGCAGAATCGGCACAAGTGCCAATTTCTTTCCAGAAATGATTTTTGTTTCCGCCCATCCCTGTGGAGTTTCCATCTTGACGGTTTTCAGCGGCAGATCCCGCATGGCTTCATAGCAAATTAACATTGCGGTTTCTTCTGTCAGTTCTCGAAATTCTTTTACGCCTGTACCCTTGTTTCGCATCAATGAGAGTTTATGCTGTACAAGTGGATGTGTGATAATGTGTAATGCCATCGTGATTCCCTCCTGTAATTAAAAATGATTTTCTAAATCTTGTATCATTGCTACCCGTTTTTCATGACGGCCACCTTCAAATGGCGTGTGCAAAAATAGATCTACTAATTCCAATGCCACCCCACTGCCAAGTGTTCTTGCACCCATACAGATGATATTGGCATCGTTGTGCAGTCTTGTGTATTTGGCAGAAAAATGATCTGCACACAATGCAGCTCGTACGCCACGTATCTTATTGGCAGCAATGGACATACCGATTCCTGTACCACAAATTAAAATTCCTTTATCCTCTGGATTTGCAGCGACAGCCTTTCCAACCGCAGCGGCAATTTCCGGATAATCTGCACGGCTGCCGTCACAGCCCAGATCTTCCACAAGATAGTTTTGTTCCAAGAGCATTGCAAGCACTTCCATCTTTAAAGCATATCCGGCATGATCACAGCCAATCCAAATTTTCATAATCGTACGCACCTCTTTTTCCCTACAGCAAAAATATATGGATATTTTCACAGTGAATATTCTTAGTATAGCACAAATTTACGAAAAATGCAATGGATTTCAATGAAAATTTATGATTTCTGCATGATTCTTTATATGCTGTATGCCAATATATTTTAAGCAAATAATAATTATGCAGGTCGATCCTATAAACAACGCTCTGTCTGTGCAGACTTTCTTTTTTTCTTGCGGATAAAAATACATCCTGCAAGGAACAGACTTCCAACCGTATAACACACGATATCGTTCCAATCAAATTGTGTTCCTATGAGTATGCGGAAAAATGGGCTGTTTTTCAATCCGAGCAGTTCCACAACATGGATTCCCTGTAAACCCTCAACGAATACAGCAAACAAGAAAACGCCTATACATACGACATAGGGACTATATCGTTTTACAAGAAAGATCTGTGCAAAGCAGTATACTGCCCACACAACAATTACATCCCCTAGATACGGACGAATGAAAGCATCCTTTATGAAACAGGCAATTAGCACTTCTATTGTGATAAGCAGCAGAAAAAGGAGAAGATAGGGGATTCTTGAGAAAATATTCTTTTTCATACAGCAGCTTGTTTTTGTCGTTCTTTTTCTGCTTTGACCAGCTGTAAATAGTTTGCCTCTAGTTGTTCTGGTGTCTGTGGTGTATGGTATTTTGCAGCCAGACAGAGCCCCGTTGCATTTTGCAGCCGGACGGCTGCCGGAGCAACCATCGTTGTTTCATTGGAAAATTGCATTGCAGCATCCCCAGTCATCAAAATTGGTGCTGCCTGCTGCTGTAGAATAGACGTCCATTTTTCGATGTCATACAGACCGTCCTTTACAATTGCTTGCAGTTTGCCATTTTGATTTTCATATAGACTTGCATAGACCAGATTTTGTCTTGCTTTCATGACAGCACTGCAAAGTCCATCAGCAGTTGCAGCTTGATAGGCGAGGGATTCCAGTGTAGAAATCCCAAAACAGGGTAAATGCAGGGCAAAGGTCATTGCTTTAACGGCTGCAACGCCAATTCGTAATCCTGTATAGGAGCCGGGACCGATGGCAACGGCAATGCCATTTAAGTCAGCCGGTGTCAGATTACAGTCTTGTAAAGTACGTTCTACCAATGGCAGAATCACCTGTGAGTGTGTCTTTTTTGTATACAGACATTGCTGCGATAAAAAAATATCCTGTTCTGTGTCATACAGTGCGACTGCTGCCACACTGCCTGAAGTGTCTATTCCCAAGTACCGCAAAACGGCTGCCTCCTTCTATGGTAATCTGCCGAGCCGTTTCGGAGAGCGGCTGCAAGGTGACACGAATCACATTGTCTGGCAGACAGTCTACAATATTTTCCGCCCATTCGATGGCAAATACATTTTCCTCCAGCGGATAATCATAAAAGCCGGTCGTTTCCAGCGATTCTGCACCTTGGATGCGGTACATATCGAAGTGATAAAGGGAAAGCGTTCCGGTTCCGTGATATTCGTTGACAATCGCAAAAGTAGGGGAGGCAACCTCGTCCGGCAGCCCCATTCCTTTTGCCAAACCACGGGTAAAGGTGGTCTTTCCGGCACCCAGATCGCCGAAATAGGCGATACAGTCACCGGCTTGCAGTAATGTTCCCATTTGTTCCGCTATTTGCATGGTTTCCGCAGCAGAATGTGTAGTGATTATGAATTTTCCCATGCTTGTGTCCTTTCTTCTGCGGATGCAATCAGTGGTTTTCCGTCACGGTCAAGCAATGGTGTGAGACCACCGCTGTAACCGTTTATACGATACAAATACTGCACACCGGTTTTTTGATCCATCCAGATTTCCAGATAATTGCTGCCCAGTGTTGTACCGCCCTGTTTATAGATTTTGATGAATCGATTGGTTTTCATGATGTGTGATGCTCCTTTAGAACAAGCCGGAAATATGCCCTTCGTTGTCGCAGTCGATTCGCAGCGCAGCCGGAGATTTCGGCAGACCTGGCATGGTCATGATATTGCCGGTTAGTACAACTACAAATCCTGCACCAGCGGACAATGTTATATCTCGTACTGTAATTTTAAAACTGGTTGGATGTCCCAGCTGAGCGGCATCATCGGAAAGAGAATACTGTGTTTTTGCAATGCAGACTGGCAGCTTATCATAGCCAAGGGCAACAATTTGTTTCAGCGCTTTCTTTGCCGCAGCGGTAAAGGTTACGCCATCTGCCCGATAGATTTCTTTTGCAATTCGTTCTACTTTTTCTATAATGGGCAGCTCTGTATCATAGAGAACATGGAAATGAGATGGCTTTTCTTCGATGGTGCGGCAGACAGTTTCTGCCAGTGCCTTGCCGCCTTCTCCGCCTTTTGCAAAGACCTCTGCCAGTTCACAGGATGCCCCTAGAGATGCACAGAAATCCTTTACAAATTGCAATTCTGTTTCCGTGTCCGTGTGGAAACGGTTGATGGCAACGACAACGGGTACGCCATATTTTTGCATATTTTCAATGTGTACCTGCAAGTTGACAATGCCCTTTTTCAGAGCCTCTAAATTTTCCGTGGTCAGTTCTGTCTTTGGGACACCGCCGTTATATTTTAATGCCCGTACAGTTGCAACCAGTACAACACAATCCGGCTTCAAATCGCCGTAACGGCATTTAATGTCAAAGAACTTTTCTGCTCCCAAATCCGAACCGAATCCGGCTTCTGTGACGCAGTAATCTCCCAACTTTAGAGCCAGTTTGGTTGCACGAAGGGAATTGCAGCCGTGTGCGATATTGGCAAACGGCCCACCGTGAATCAAAGCTGGCGTGTGTGCCAGCGTCTGTACCAGATTTGGTTTCAGAGCATCTTTCAGCAGGGCAGTCATGGCACCAGCAGCCCCCAGATCTTTTGCATAAACGGGATTGCCGTCCAGATCGTAGGCAACTAGAATCTGACCAAGCCGCTTTTTCATATCTGCTAGATCGGAAGATAGACAGAGGATTGCCATAACTTCAGAAGCAACGGTAATTTGGAAGCTGTCCGATCGTGGAATGCCGTCTACTTTGCCGCCAAGACCGATGACAATGTTTCGCAGAGCACGGTCATTCATGTCTAGTACTCTCTTGAGCAGGACTCTCCGCTGGTCAATCCGCAGGGAATTGCCTTGCTGCATATGGTTGTCCAACATGGCACAAAGCAAGTTGTTAGCAGCTGTGATGGCATGCATATCACCGGTGAAGTGCAGATTGATGTCTTCCATCGGAACGACCTGTGCATAACCGCCGCCGGCAGCACCGCCTTTTATGCCAAAAACCGGACCAAGAGAGGGTTCTCTTAGTGCCAGAACCGACTTTTTGCCGATGCAGCGTAGAGCATCTGCCAGACCAACACTGACAGTTGTTTTTCCCTCACCGGCTGGCGTGGGGTTGATGGCTGTCACCAGAATTAATTTCCCATTTGGCTTTTGTTCCAGCTTTTGAAATAGTTTCTCTGAGAGCTTTGCCTTGTAGTGACCATAGTATTCAATATCATTTTCTTCGATGGAAAGAGCGGATGCAATTTCCCCGATTTTTTTCATGGTTGCCTGTTGTGCAATTTCAATATCTGATAACACGATAATCCCTCCTATAACGTTTTCCAATCTGAAAAAATACACTTCTATTATACCGCATTTTTCCCCAAAAAGCAAGTATTCTATACAGGTTTGGGGATTTTGTGCAAAACGGATTGCTTTCCGGAACAAGATTGTACAGCATGGCAAAATTGTTAAGTGAAGGCATATTTCTTGTCTATCGTGCATATATTATTTTTTGTATAGCAAGATGGTTTATGAGAATCGACGTTGGCAATTGGAGCATGAAGTGTGCTGTTGATTACATTTAGGCCGATCAATTTTAAAAAAGGAAAAAATGGAAGAATAAAAAAGGAGTATGCAATACGATGAAAAAATATGCTGTATTCTTTTTGGTCTTTTTAACAGGTTGTACACAGCAATCCAAGCTGGAAACCACGCCTTCCAATGCACTGTTTTGTGAAAACATTTCAGAAAATGTACAAACTATACAGCATCTGCATCTTTCAGCGGAAAAAGCGGACGAGCCGCAGACAGCCTTATCTGTTTCTGCGGATACGCCTTATGGTATGTGGTTTACAGCGATGGATTATGCAGAAATTCTGAATGGGAAAACAGAAAGTGAATTTCAGGCAGCTATTCAGGAACGGTTTCAAAATGCCAAATCGATGGGAATCAATACCGTTTTTGTACAGGTACGTGCCTTTGCGGATGCTTATTATCCTTCTGAATATTATGCAGCAGGGCTTTCTATGCCGGAGAATTGTGCCTATGATCCATTGCAAATCATGTTGACGGCGGCACATACATTGGGGCTTTCCTTTCATGCTTGGATTAACCCGCTCCGTTGTCAGACGGATGCACAAATGGAAGCGATGTCGGAACAGTATCCCATAAAACAGTGGTACTTAGATGCTGAGAAAAATGGAAATTGGATTGTAAAATGTGGGGAACGCTGGTGGCTGAATCCAGCCTATCCAGAGGTACGGCAGCTGATTGCAGACGGTGTGACAGAATTGGTTACCAATTACGAAATAGACGGCGTGCAAATTGATGATTATTTTTATCCTACAACCGATCCTGCTTTTGATGCAGCTGCTTTTCAGGAAAGTGGAGCGGAGGATTTGTCTGTTTGGCGAAAAGAACAGTGTAATGTCATGGTACAGGCAATGTATCAGGCGGTGAAGGCAGCAGACAGCAGTGTGCTATTTGGAATTAGTCCGCAGGGAACGCTGAGCGGCAATGAACGGCAATATGCAGATGTAATAACTTGGTGCAGTACAGCTGGATATTGTGACTATATTTTACCGCAGCTGTACTTTGGCTTGCAAAATACATCGGCACCTTTTGCAGACATGGCAGCCCTGTGGGCAGAGCAAACGACTTGTCCGGCGGTTTCGCTTTGGATTGGAATTTGTACGTATAAGCTTGGTCAGACGGATTCATGGGCAGGAGATGGTGTGACAGAGTGGCAAACAGATCCACATATCCCCTCTAAAGAAATAACACTGTTGCTATCTATGGAGAAAATAGATGGGATTGCCATTTATGATTATGCTGCTACGTTTGAACCAGAAGCAGAGATGCAGGAAGTTTTGGCAGCTGAGCGGCAGCAAATGCAGACGCTGTTACAGGAAAATTAAAAAAACGGGAGCATGCTGGTACATTCTCCCGTTTTGATGATAGGGAACGTTAAATTTTTTTGACGTTCCCTATCATCATTATTTAAGTGCCTCGCACATACGTACCCTTTCGTTCGCTCCGTGCAGATCGGCAAATCGAAAACGCCAAAAAATTTTGTCGTTTCCGATAAAAAGATTGTTTGATTGTCTGTTAAAAGGTCTCATAGGTAACGGTTTCAGAGAGTGGTTTACGCATTCCCTCTTCGTCATGGCGGTTTGGAGATTTCGGTTCCTCATCCGTATAACCGAGTGCCAGAATGTTAACCGGTCTGTAATTGTCAGGAATGTGAAATTCTTCTCTTACCACCTCTGGCCTAAATCGGCAAATCCAAAGGGAGGAAACGCCCTGTTCGGTTGCAGCATGGAGCATGTGATCAGTAACGATGGTTGCATCAATATCGGCGATGTTGAATCTATCATACTTTCTGGTCCATGCTTTTTCTGGTTCGGTACAAATTAGAAGAACGGTCTGGGCGTTGTAGAATGTTGTTGCTTTTTCCATTTTTGCAAGGCCTTCTTTGGAGCGAATGACCAGTACATGTTGTGGCTGGTAATTTACACCAGTTAGAGCAACACGACCACATTCCAGAATATATTGCAGTGTTTCTTCCGGTATTTGCTGGTTGTTAAAATTTCGGACAGAATATCGTTTTTTTGCAAGTTCTAAAAATGACATGAAAATGACCTCCTATGATCAATAAGATAGTTTTATTATAGCATAGTGGGATGCTGTTTGCAAGTATCGTAAAAATGGATACACGGAAATCAATTTTTAAATGATGGTTTCCATTCTAATGCCACAGGCGACTGCGGTCAAGCTGGCTCAGCTTGGAGGAAAGGGTGATTCCCCACTGCGTGGGAAAATGTCAGCAACGCTGACAAAAAGGTTGGGCATCCTCTAATTAGGGGAACAAGCTGTTCTCCTTAACGAACGTTGCAATCAGAGAAAATTGCTTTCCGTGAAACGGATAGAGAATTGCGTTATCAGGTGGCATAAGATATGTCATGTGCACCGCTTTTTATATAAAGCGAGAACTTGTGTAAAATGGTCTTTTTTTAGATACTTTATTTCTTTTTTTAAAAAGCACTATTAAATTTTGTTAATTCTGGAAAAATTCTAATTTTTATATTGACAGGACGGGCAAGAAGATGTATAATAATTACATAGTTTCCATAAAAAAGAAAAATGGAATCAGAAAGGAAGATTTGTATGGAAAAGAAAAAAGTAACAGCCGTAGTGCTGGCAGGACTCATGGCAAGCATTGGACTTGGTGGTCTGCATGCTGCCGCAGATGAAGTGGTGCTGGAAACAGAATCTAAAGAAGCTATCATTCCGAAGGATGCTTTGCAGGTTGACAGCGTAGAAGAAGTGGTATCTGCACTTGGTATGGATACGGAAATGGATGCGGAATCTGCAACAGAAGATGTACCAGCTGTAGAAGACGCTGCCATTACGACTACGTTGACAGAAGAAACAGAAGCAGTGGAATCTGTGACTACAACCGCAGAAGTGGCATTGGTGCAGGAGGAATCCCAGACCACTGCAACGACAACTGTTACGCCAGCGGCAATAGAAGATCCGGTTGTGACGACAATTATTGATAAGCCGGGCACACAGGGGGCAGTTCCGCTGAATTACTATGATGACATTGTACTGATGCTGGACGTCTCTGGAAGTATGGAAACCACACAGTTAAACAATCTGAAGGAAGCTGCCATTTTAGTTTGCAATACTTTCTTGACACAAAGAACAGATGCAACGGTTTCGGTTGTTGGATTTGACAGCAATATCTATACTTTTGATAAAACCAGTGATTTAAATACGGTAGTTGCCCAAATCAATAGTTTGACATCAGGTTCTGCAACAAATATGTATGATGCGATGGGTGCAGTTAAGTTGATTTTAGAGGATAGTACAGGGGCAAAGAAAGCTGTTATCATTATGACAGATGGTGTTCCATGTGCTGGCTCACAAAAAGCTACGACAGATTACAGTCATGATGGCTATAATTATGATAATTATCAAAATGCTGCCTTACAATTCGATAATGAGAATTTAAAGACTGATGCAACGGTTTATAGTATTGGCATTTTTGATAGTAGTTCTTCTGCCAGTGATGCTGCCTTTGTAAGAGATCTGGCAAGCGATCCAATTTATAATCGCACGGTTGAAGGTGCAGAAGATTTGAAGGTTGCTTTGCGAGAGATGTTCTCTGATATTCCGGAAGAAGGCAAAGTAGACGGCCCGATTACCGATACACCAGTTGATGGCACAACTTCCACCCCGAAGACTGCAGATAAGGGTCTGAGTGTGATTGTTGGTATCATGGCAATTGCAGGTTTGGGTATTGTATTGGGCAAGCGGAAGTAAGCTTGATCTATCAACCAACGGCAAAAAGGTCGCATGGAATTTTTTCCATGCGGCTTTTTTATATTCGTATAGATACAAAAATCGCTGTATCCGTAGAGCAGGCACAGCGATTTTCCTATTTTTATAATATTTATTCTGCCAGCATAATGGTGCTGAATGCAGCATCCAATGCGTCTTTCATGGCATTTGCCTCTTCCGAAGTGGCAGCCGTGGTAGTATAGTAAGCTTTGATTTTTGGTTCTGTACCGGATGGTCTGACAATGACCTTTGCTCCTTGTTCCAATGTAAAGGAAAGTACATTGGATTTTGGAAGTGTGATTGCGGTTTCTGTACCGGTTTTCAGGTCGACAGAAATCTGTTTTTCATAATCCGCAAATTGAATGACTTGCAGCGTATCAATTTTTTCCGGTCGATGGGTACGCAGACGTTCCATGATGTTTTGCATCCGAATCATGCCGCTTTCTCCCTCAAAAGTAAAGCTGTGCTGTTCATGTACATAAACACCATACTTTTTGTACAGGTTTTCTCTTGCCTGTATCATGGAAATACCCTTTGTGCGGTAGTAAGCAGCCATTTCGCAAATCAGCATGGAAGCAACGACGGCATCCTTATCCCGAACATAGGTACCTGCCAGATAACCGTAGCTTTCTTCAAAGCCAAAGACATAGCGGTTTTCCTCGCCCTTCTCTTCTAAGAACCCAATCTGTTCGCCGATGAACTTAAAGCCTGTCAGCACTTCAATGAGTTCCACACCATAGGCCTTGCAGATGGCATCTACAATATCTGTGGTAACGATGGTTTTCACTGCTACAGGGTGTTCCGGCATTGTACCTTTTTCCATACGCTGTTCACAGAGATATTCCAATAGCATCGCACCGACTTCATTGCCGGAGAAGAGGGCATAACCACCGTTTCCGTCCGGGACAGCAATGCCAACACGATCGGCATCTGGATCAGTTGCCAGCAATAAATCTGGTTTTACCTGATCGCAGTATTGCAAACCAAGTTGTAATGCCTCACGAATTTCTGGATTCGGGTACGGACAGGTAATGAAGTTTCCGTCCGGCTGTTCCTGTTCTTTGACAATAGTGACATCCTGAATGCCAATGCGGTTCAGAATGGTGCGAACTGGCTTGTTGCCTGTGCCATTGAGCGGCGTATAAACGATTTTCAGACCGCTGCCTGCACATAAGTTAGGATTGATGCTTTGTTTCAGCACATTTTGGAAATAATTTTCCACGATCTCTTCTCCAATGTAGGAAATCATGCCGGAAGCAAGTGCCTCCTCAAATGGAATATGCTTTACATCACGGAAGATATCTAATGCGTTGATTTTTGCAAGAACGGCATCCGCAGCGTCAATGGTCATCTGACAGCCGTCACTGCCATAGGCTTTATAGCCGTTGTATTTTGCCGGGTTATGGCTTGCAGTCACCATAATACCGGCACTGCAATGCAGGGCACGGACGGCGAAAGATAACATTGGAGTGGGTTTTAGTTCGTTATAAATGTGTACTTTGATACCGTTTGCAGCAAGTACTTCTGCCGCTGCTTTTGCAAAGTCTGTGGATTTAATCCGGCTGTCGTAGGAGATTGCGACGCTCGGTTCTGTAAAAGTTTCTTTTACGTAGTCTGCCAATCCTTGTGTTGCTCTGCGAACAGTGTAGATATTCATGCGGTTGGTACCGGCACCGATGACACCACGCAGACCACCGGTTCCAAATGCAAGATCACGATAGAAACGATCCTGGATTGCTTCTGTATCCGTTTCAATTGCCTTTAATTCCAACTGTAAATCGGGGTCGTCAACAGCGTTTTCCAGCCAGCTTTGATAGAGTTCCATTTCAGCCATAAAAAAAACCTCCATGTCAAGATTTAATTATAGTTTCTATTATACCACAGGAAAGAAAAAAAGCAAATAGATTTTGAGGATGTTTTATAAAATATTTCGGAAAGAATCAAAGAGTGGGGAAATTGTTAAGTGAGAGAAAAATAGGAAAGAAAAGATGAATAGAAATAGCAAGGATAGGAATTTAGTCAAAATGTAAAGAAATATTCCTATAAAAATTTTAAGAGAGATTCAAAAAAGCATTCTGATTATTTTATGCAGCAGATTACGTTTTTATACAGGAACGATGAAAATGAGATGTGGAAAAGTGAGAGAACTTTTGAAAGACAGGTTGTTGTTTTACTGCTTTTGTGTGCTTAGCAAGTCCATTACAGAGACGTGTAGAATTTCTGCTAAAGCAACCAATTCGATATCAGTTACTGTACGGGAATAGTCTTCGATTCTGGAAATCGAACCACGGCAGATATAAACCGCAAGAGTTTCCAGTTTATCGGCAAGCTGCTGTTGACTGTAGCCGGATTTTTGCCGATAAAAACGTAAATTTGCACCAATCAGATTCTTTTTTTGCTGGTCAATGATACGAGCCATAAAAATTCTCCTTTTTGTCTTGATATAGGACAATTTATATGATACAATATCAACAGAATTTTCTTATCCTATGATAGGACAAATAGGAGGAAAAGATGAAATCGTATCATATTTTATTAAGAGCGTTAGAAGAAGGGATAGAGGAATTAAAGGTTTGGCAGGAGCGACTTTTAGAGCGAAACAGTGCAAACATGGAGTTGGAGGGACTGATATTACATTTGATAGAGGCAGAAGAGGAATCAGAGATAGCGTATTTAGCAGAGGAGAGGCAAAAGGATATACAAATTCGCCAAAAACGAATTAAAAATATGGATAATTCTCTACTTGACAAAGGAAGAAGGAGGTGATATAATAATAAAGCTGTCGCACAAAGCGGAGCGGAGTTGAGTTGAGAGAGAAAGGTTCACATTTTATTCACTTGACAA
>JAUNJC010000133.1 GCA_030523195.1 Oscillospiraceae bacterium | reverse complement strand
TGCTTTACAAAATCGCTCTTGCCAAGAATGGCACCGACAGTAGCCAGACCGCTGGTGAAAAAAAATTGCCCCAGTTTCCTGGGGCAGCTGTTTCCATTTATTTATGTATCGCTTTATTCAATTGATTATTTACGGATGATATCAATATCCTGTGTACCGGAAACACGTCCATCTGCATGGCGGAATTTACCAGCTTTTTATACAGCTGCAAAAACGGAAGCTGCGTCAGTTGTTTCCATACACTCATTTGATTCATTGTGACAGACTCCTTTCATGATATTTATTTGCATTGTTTTCTGCTTCATGAGGGATTATCGATGTACCGTCTGCGCCGCAGCCAAACGGCAGAACAAACCATTCTGCTCCAGAAGTTCTTCCGGTGTTCCCATCTCTGCGACGCGGCCCTGATCCAGAACAACAACCTTATCTACGTTTGCAATTGTCCGCATACGGTGTGCAATGACCAATACGGTTTTTCCCCGCAGCAGTACAGACAGGGCCTGCTGGACCAGATTTTCATTCTCCGCATCCATGGAAGCCGTCGCCTCATCCAATATGACCACCGGTGCATCCTTCAGAATCGCCCGGGCAATTGAGATACGCTGCCGTTCGCCTCCGGAGAGAGCACAGCCATTCTCACCAATATTGCTATAATAACCGTCAGGCAAACGGGAAACAAACTCCTCGCACTGAGCCGCTCTGGCTGCCGCCAGCACTTCCTCATCTGTCGCACCCGCCCGTCCAAGGCGGATGTTCTCCATGACGGAATTGTCAAAGAGCGTCACATCCTGAAAGACGATGGCATAATTCTTAAACAGCGTTTCCGGTTCCACGGTCGTCACGTCCACGCCGCCCAATAGTACCTGACCGGCGTCTGCGTCCCAGAACCGGGCTGCCAGGCGGGAAACCGTAGATTTTCCGCTGCCGGAAGGTCCTACAAGCGCAGTGATCTGCCCCTGCTTCGCCACAAAAGACACTCCGTTCAACACAGCCTCGTCATTGTATGAAAAAGAAACATCCTTAAATTCTATGTCATACCCATTGTTCTCGCAGGCGGGGCTCCCTGTCTGCTCCACAGTTGCTTCCATCTCTTTGGTACGCTCAATGCTGACAAATGCGGAAAACAATTCCGCCATAAGCATAAAGCAGGAGCTGAAGGGCTCATAGACACGGCCAGCCACCAGCAGGTAGAGGATAAACATATTGACGGACAGCGCATTTTGTGATACCAGCATGCCGCCGACCAGCAGAACGGCCACCAGGCCAAAGCGCACCGTCAACTGTGCCAGTGTCACAGCAGTACCCGGGGCCAGCTCATTGCGAAACGCACACTTCACCACATGATCCAGCTTTTTCTCAACCCCATCCAGATATTCCTGCTCCAGTCCGGCAGAACGAAGCTCCTGGGTGGTGTCCAGATATTCCTGCACCCCATCATAGGCCGCACGATGGGCATCATAATTACTGCGCTCTGCTCTGACCTGGGCTTTTCTGGCCGCCACCAGGATGAGCGCGGCCACAGGTACCGGCAGGATGATGCACAGCCCCATACGCCAGTCCATGACCAGCAGGCCCGCTGAAACAATCACAAACATAATAACCGTGCCAAATAAGCTGGGAACCGCATTGGAAAAGATTCGTTCCAGTTTGGAGCAGTCTCCCATCATGGTCGTCGTCAGGTCAGACAGGTCGCGCTGTCCAAAGAAGGCCAAGGGCAACCGGCGCAGCTTTTCCGCCAGCGTGATCCGCCGGTTGGCACTTTCCCCGTAAGCCACTTTATAAGTTAAATTGTACTGAATCCACTGGGTGATAAAAATCAGCAGTAAGAACGCCGCCGCCATCAAAAGGATCACACCTGGCTGGATGGTCAGCCCGTCATTCCCGCAAAGCTTGTCAAGAAGTCCCATGGTCACCAGCATTAAAAGCGAAATAGGCGCCATGATGCACAGATGTCCTATCGTGGTGGCCGCGATCCCGCGCTTCAGTTCCCGTGCTCCCTGGTCGCTCAATGCCAACAATTTCTTCAGCATGGTTTCACCTCCTCTTTGCGGTCAATCTTCCAGGTAATGGTCTGATTGTAATCTGCCCACATGCGGGCATACTCGCCATTCTGACTTAACAGTTCCCGATGTGTTCCCTGCTCTACCAGCCGTCCTGTTTTCATTACCAGGATCTGATCCGCGTCCTGGATCGTGGACAGCCGGTGCGCGATCATAATCACTGTTTTCCCCTTTGTCAGTTCCTTCAATGCTGCCTGGATCTGCGCCTCGTTCTCCGGATCGGCAAATGCCGTGGCTTCATCCAAAATAATCACCGGTGCATCCTTTAGGATTGCCCGGGCAATGGCCACTCGCTGTACCTCTCCGCCGGAAAGATAGACGCCTTTCCCGCCCACGATACTGTCAATACCTTCCGGCAATTTTGTCAGAATGTCATCACACTGTGCCAGATGAGCCGCCCGCAGGATTTCCTCCCGGCTGGCGTCTTTGCATCCGCCGCGAATATTTTCTTCCAGGGTTGCTTTCAGCAGCTTTGGGTTCTGGAACACAAAAGCTACCTTTTCCATCAGCTCCCGTTTGGAGAACCGGATAAGCTCCACACCGCCCAGCGTGATACGTCCTTCCTGTACATCATAAAAGCGCGGTACTAAAGTTCCGATAGTCGTTTTACCGGAGCCGGAGTGTCCCACCAGCGCCGTAACTGTCCCGGCTTTGGCAGTAAAACTGACATCCGAAATCGCAGGCTTCTCCCCGGTGGGATAGGTAAAGGTCACATGGTCAAAGCGAATGCCGCTGTCTTGCGTTGTCTGCGGCTCCTGCGCTTCCGGCTGTTCTCTGGAGAGCAGAATTGTGTCAATCCGGCGCATGGACTCCATGGCCTGCATCTTATAGTTGCTCATGTACATGATCTTGTTGAGGACAGAGGCGCAGGCAGGAGCAAAGATTAGGTAAAATAGAAAATTCTCTGTAAACGCGGTTAGATCCCCTGCTGCCGTCAGGCCGATCAGCGCAGCCGGAATCAGCACCAGAAAGGCAGAATTGACCACCGTGTTAAAGCCCACATATCCGGGCTTGCAGGCCATGGTAAAGGCCAGCGCGTCATCCCGATAGGCATTGATTGCTTCCTTGAACCGGCGAATCGAATGCACAGACTGTCCAAATACCTTGATGACAGAGATCCCGCGGACATACTCCACTGCCTCGTGGTTCATCTCCTCCTGTGCGTCCTGGTAACGCTTCATGAAGTTCATGGTTTTCTCGCCCATCATGCTCATCTGGCAGGCGAAGCTGGCAATCAGCAGCACGACCAGCGGAAGGCCGATGCGCCAGTCGATTGCCAGCATCAGCACAAGACTGGCCACAGTCGTGACCTGAGCACTCACCAGATCCGGCAACTGATGCGCAAGATAAGTCTCCACCTGGGCACTGTTTTCATCAATGATCTTTCTTAACTTCCCACTGGGATTTTCCTCAAAATACCCCATGGGCATCCCGGATAAATGGCGAAGCACCGCCATCTTCAAATTCTTTTCCGTATGAAATGCCACGGTATGGGAGCACAGCAGTGCTGCAAAATTAAATATCAGACCGGCCAGCTCCAGTACCAATGCCCACACGCCCCACCGGACCAGAGAAACCGTGTCAAACCCTCCTCCTGTCAGGCCGGTCAAAAGCTCACAGGCGGCAAAATAAACACACACAAACGGCCCTAAAAGAAACAGGGCGCTGATTCCGGACAAAAGCTGTGCCGCGCTAAGAAGCGGCCGGTGTCGTCCCGCAAACTCCAACAAGCGTGGAATACCGGTTTTCCGCGGCTTCTTTGTCTGCGCATCCTCTCCGAATACTTTTTTCATATAGCTCACCCCTCTCTCATCAAACGGCATGAATTTCTTTACTTCCCCTGCGTGAATATGCAGGATATGTGTGGTACAGCGCAGAATCAACTCCGGGTCATGGGTCACGATCAGGGTGCAGGCAGCCTGATCGTTTGCTGCACGGATCATCTCCACTGTTCGCAGCAGATTTTCTCCGTCTTGTCCGCTGGTCGGCTCATCATAGAGCATCAGCCTTCGTTTGGTACAAAGAGCTGTCCCCAGAGAAAGTCTCTGCTGCTGCCCTCCGGAAAGGGAACCGGGATGCCGGTTTTCCATACCGTTTAACCCCAGTTCCGCCAGCGCTGCTTTGGCCTGTTCCTCAGGCAGCGTCTTATTGTTTAAGGTCAGTTCTCCCAGCACGGTATCGCTGAACAGCTGGTGTCCTGCCTCCTGCATGACCAGATAGGTCTGCTCCGGAAGCTTTTTATGGGCGATCTTCTCCCCTTCAATCCGTACTGTACCTGAATGCTTCAAAAGCCCCGCCAGACAAAGACTGAGAGTGGATTTCCCGGCTCCGTTCTCTCCGATGACCGCTACGATGGCTCCCCTGGGAATCTTTAAATGGGGCACGTTCAGCACCTGGCGCATCTGGCGGCTGAACTGAAGGCCGTCTATCTCCAGACCGATATCCTTTTGCTCTATCGGCCGCACATCGGGCCGCGGCTCATAAAGCTGCTCCCGTTTGACCGCCCGAAGGCCCAATGCATCACGCTGCGCCCTGGAGAGGCTTGCCGCTGCTTCCGGCGTAAGCTCCTGGCTGATCTGTCCGTTCTCCAGCAGAACATAGCGGTCAGCAATCCCTTCCAGATACCATAGACGGTGCTCTGATATCAGAACCGTTTTTCCTTCTTCCTTCATAATGCGGATCAGCTTTTGCAGCTTTCGGATGCTCTCCATGTCCAGATTGGAGGACGGTTCGTCCATGACAATAATTTGCGGCAGAGACGCATAAATGGAGCCGCATGCGATCTGCTGTTTCTCGCCGCCAGACAGTTCAAAAATATTCCGGTCCATGAGCTCCTGCAGACTCAGCCGGTAAACAACTTCTTTCAGACGCTCCTGCATCTGGGAGCGGGGAACATTCTGATTTTCCAGATTAAAGGCCATCTCACCTGTGGTATCCAGATGAAAGAACTGGGAGCGGGGATTCTGGAATACGCTTCCCACCACCCGGGACATCTGGGGCAGCTGTGCCTGCTGCACATCCAAACCGCCTACAAGAACGCTTCCTTCCAGTTTGCCGGCATAAAAATGGGGCACAAGGCCATTGATCAGCCGAAGCATGGTCGTCTTTCCGCAGCCGCTTTTCCCGCAGAGCACCACGCACTCTCCGGGCGCTGCCTGAAAGTTCACATCACACAGTACCTGTGTTTCGCTCGTTTCACCAGTCTGATAGGCAAAGGAAACATGATTCAGTTCAATCAAAATATCCTCTCCTTTCC
>JAUNJC010000132.1 GCA_030523195.1 Oscillospiraceae bacterium | reverse complement strand
AGATCTTGATCGGGATGACTTGATACGGTATCCATTGATTTGTGGGGAACAAATCAACATGCAAAATTGACAGTCTGAATAATTGTCGTATTTGAAGTGTAAAAAATAGCAGATGAATATAGCGTCTTAATGACCTGTATTCACCTGCTTTATTGCATGTTATATCACTTGGAGAAAGTGTGAAATATTTTTAGTTTTTAATTAATGAAGATTTTAAAAATATTAAATCTATGACATTGACAGCATTATCTTCATTCCAGTCTGCTAATAGAAATTGTTCTTCTGTCAGTGTTTCTCTCTGGAGAAGATATTTTTGTAAGAGAACAGCGTCTATCACTGTGACTGTATGATCTTGATTTACATCTCCTTTGCAAGGCTTTGGAATCTGCCATTCAAATATTGGATAACCGCTGTAAAGCGTTTCTTCTGGATTATCTGCAAATGGTATACCCAGATCCATTGCAATTCCCTTCATTAATTCTGTAGAAAGAATGGAGGTATTATCTGAAGTTGCATTCTCTAATGCAGTTAAAGTGGCTGAACCATCTTCCGAATAGCAATTGTTTAAAATGATGGTATTGGTTATACCACTATTTCCTGGAATACAGGCACCAACAATACTGCCTGCAATAGCAGGACTATTCATCGTACCGCCAGCGTGATAACAATTTTCTATGACTGCCTGAACAGTAGTTGCCTTTCCAAATTGAATTACACCAGAAATACCACCGGTATTCTGATTAGAATTACAATTGCCAATGTGGTAGGAATTTCGGATGGAACCGCCCATCCAAATCGTACCGGTAATTCCGCCAGCAGATAAATTGCCAGTAACGTTTCCAATAAATGCACAATTTTCAATGGCTGCACCGTAATGTACACCACCTGTGATACCACCTGCACAGCCACCATCTTCTGAAGATTCTCTCGTATAAACCGTTCCTACAACCACCAGATTCTTGACTACTGCTTGATCTCCTCGGATGTATCCGAACATACCAGCATACTTATAATTCTTTTTAACTATCAAATTATAAATTGTATGTTGATTGCCATCATAGATACCATAGAACATTCTGGTTTGATAGTTATAATTTCCGCTTCCATCTACACCATCATAGCCCAAACCAATTGGTGTCCAGTTTTCATTTTTCTGTAGCGTAATATCTTCGGTCTGCCGATAGTAAGCATGGCCATAAATTGGATTGAAATATGTACTATTTACTAGATCTCGCATAGCTTTTAGTTCTTCTGTGCTTGTGATCAAATATGGATCAGATTCTGTTCCGCTGCCCTGAAAAGCATAAGGTTGTCCTTGCCATTCAAATACTGGATAGCCATCGTTGATGCCTTCCATGCTATTTACAAATGGAGCACCTAGCTGTTCTGCTGCTGTTTTCAGTGCTTCTGTATCCAATGCCGTACAGCCACCGGATAGGTTATTATTGACAGCACCATCACAAATGGTATCAAGATAGTAGCAATTGTCGACAAAGAAAACACTTGCATTATCGGATGCAGTTTGATAATCTCCGCAGATAGCACCACTATTGTTGCCGTTAACAGTCCCGCAGGAATAGCAGTTTTGAATTACCGCATTTTTAGAATTTTCATCTACGCCAACATTCGCCCATCCTAAAATGCCGCCAGCTCTGTGTTCGGATGCCGTTACAACCGCATTGCTATAGCAATTTTCAATGGTTGCGCCGCCCC
Source organism: Oscillospiraceae bacterium (assembly GCA_030523195.1). Classification (GTDB taxonomy): domain Bacteria; phylum Bacillota; class Clostridia; order Oscillospirales; family Ruminococcaceae; genus Ruminococcus_C. The sequence goes on along the minus strand of JAUNJC010000132.1, from coordinate 3,653 downwards.
AAACAGAACCGACAATGCCGCCAACTCCTTCATTGGCAGTGACGGTTCCAGTAAAGTCACAGTTCCGAATGATGCCGCCATATACCACTTCTCCGGTAATTCCCCCTACTGCACTCTCTGTGCCGCTGACAGTACCGCTGACGCTGAGGTTTTCAACGACACCGTTGTTATGCACATGTCCGAATAAGCCTTGATAGGGATTGCTTCCATTGACCATCAAATTTGTAATCTTGTGATAGTTTCCGTTGTAAGTACCATCAAATACATAATTGATGTCATAAGTTTTCCCTGTCCAGTACTTAGCGATTGGTGTAAATGGCTGATTTTCCAGATTGATATCATCAGTCTGAATATAGCTTAATTTCCCATACGCATTATTATAATTTGTGGGATTATTTGTGACTTTTGCCAAGCGGAACAAATCATCTGCATTAGAAATTTGATAGGGACTGCTTGCAGTGCCTTCTCCATAGAATGGTTGAACAACTGTTACATTGTAGGATGTCGTTTTTGTGACACCATTCTCTGTATAAGAAATATTGATGGGACGAGTTCCTACTTCTGTAGCATCAAATGTGACTTTGTAACCAGATGTGATCGTTTTAGTGGATTTGTCTGAATAAGTTGCCTTTAGAGCCAGACCGTTTATGTTTGGTTTTTCATATTTCCAATATTGCGTTTTACTTGCAGCGGTTGAGACGGAAATGCTGCTGAGGGTTGCAGTATCTGTAAAGTTCGGTCTTATAAAACATGCCGCATATGTTGCATTTCTGCTTACTTTTTGTGCATATGATACTACTCCATCGGCATTAGTTTCAACAGTTTTCAGATTATTTCCAGATACAGAAACAACAATTCCTATATGCCCGTATACGGATAATGTATAGTTGGCATTTATTTTTGTACTGCCTGCCCAAACTATAACATCGCCCGGTTTCGGATTGCTATAGACTCTTTTCCACCCGGAAGGAAGAGCATTTGTCTGATAATCTGTTGCATTTCCTTTTACAGCACTGACCCCCAGATATTTATAATACCCTTTTATAAGGTCAACACATTGAACACCCGCTGCTCCGTCAACATCAACATTCCATTTTGTAGTAGCTGCATTATTTGCCCACGTCACCCCTTCAGCTTGCGTCTTACTAGTTGCTGAAGCACTTATATAGCCGACTGTTAGCATTATAAAAGATGTAAATACAATTATTACAATGCTGACAATTCCTTTTGAAACGGCAAACCAATTTAAAGATTTTATTTTTACCATATAAAAATCATCTCCTATAATTAAAATCCCTGTAATTAAATAGGTAGAAAAAATCATATTTTTTCTATTTTGATTGAATAGTAAAAATTCAAATTGTACAAGTTCATTCGGAAAAATTTGTTTCAGGTGAAGAGGAAAGGAATTAATTTTTCCGAAAAACTTGCATTTTTACCTGAAACATGGTATAATGTCTTTGCGATAAACAATTTTACCATTTCCATCTCCTATTTTATTTTATCATAAGCAGAACCTGAAAATCTATTGTAATATTTTGCAATCCTTTGCTGAAAGTTTGCATATTCTTGCAAAGGATTGCTTGTTCTGCACCAAGGAGGAGGAAAAATATGAATGCTATGAATTTTGGAACTTTTTTTCGCATTTTAAAAAGTGCTATTAAAGATTCTTCGATGAATGATGAGACGTTTTGCAATCTGATTTTTGATGCCATTTTGGATCAGAAAACAAGAAGCTGGTTTACGATTCGCAGCGATACTGTCAGCAAATTGAAAAACAACCACATCAATATTCCGAAAATACTTAAAGATCTGTTTTCCTCTGCGGAAGAACATAGAATTACAGAACATTTTGAAAAAGAAATCTTTACACTTTTAGAACCATTAAAATTAAATGCGATGAAAGCCTCTTTTTTAGCGGTTTTGGAAAATGAAGATACCATTCATCCGAATATTAAAAAAGAAGTCATGCAGTATGCTGAAACAGATCAAATGCTTCCATTTTTGGTGCTGTTGTTTCGCATTTCGATGCTGCATGAAAATAAGTTAAAAAAAGAACCAATACAAATGTCTCCTATTTCTGTTTGTGAGAAGGAATTTTCTTTTGAAGAAAAGAATCGCAGATTTTGTTTTTATCTTTCTGCTTTTCACAATGAAAATATAAAAAAGATTGAAATTGCTACACAAGTTGGATTACAGCTGATCAACAGTGAGCAGATGAACACCGCCATGATTCGTTTTTTGAAACGTGGCGGAAAACTTTCTATTTTGATCAATTCCGAGGAAAAGAGATGGGAGATCGGAGATCATATGAAAAGTGAGGATCGCTATTATATCAAAACGGAACAATGTATTGCATATTGGAAAAGATTAAAAATGAAATTTCCCGACTCCCTGACTATTTTTGTTACAGAGATTCCACTTTTACATTCGATTTTTTTCACAGCAACAGAAGAAAAAATGGATTCTGCGATATATGTTGTTTACTATACATACACAGTTTATAATGTAGAGTCTGTGCCACAGCTTCTTGTACATTCGGGCGAGGAATATTTTGATATTTATTTTTCAGAACTGCGTTATTTGCAGGATCATGCAGAAGAAATTATTTGATGGAAATCGTTTAATTTTTTGTTTGCATCTGTGATGTGATTTTGGAAAAAGGGGATGTGTAAATGGTTCGGGTTGCAATTGTAGATGATGAAATTACTATTTTGAAAAAAATACAGGCAATGATTATGCAGGAATTTGCCGTTCATCGAATTGATTGTTGTTATTTTTCTTATACATCTGCGAAAGATTTTATAGAAGCTCAGAAAAAACAGCCATTTGATATTGCTTTTTTAGATATTATCATGCCAGAATATACGGGCTTTCAAGCTGCGGCAGAAATACGAAATTTAAAAAATCAAACTTATATTATTTTTATTACATCTAATGATGAGAGTGTTTATGATGCTTTTGATTTTCAACCCTTTCAGTTTATCTGTAAGGATTGCGATGATATTTTTCAAAATCGAATGAAGCATGTGATTACAAGTTTGGTACGTCATCTGAAACAAAATCAGACGATTCTATTTCAATTGCCCTTTTGCGAAGAAAAGAAAGTGAAAATTAGTGATATCATTGCACTTAAAAGCGATCGGAATTATTTAGAAGTGAACCTTTGTGACGGTTCTATTTTACGGGTTCGGGGAAAGTTGTCCGAAAGGGAAGCAGAATTACTTTCCTATGATTTCGTTCGTGTTCATAACCGTTGGCTCATCAATATGCGTCATATCTGTTTGCCGGATTATCCCAATGAAGAAGTGATTATGATTCATGATTTGATAGTTCCTCTAAGTCGAAGTCATAAAAATGAACTGAAGAAAAAATATGCTGAATATTTGAGGAGTAATACATAATGGTTCATAATCTTTGGAATATATTTGAGGTTCTTGTAGATATATATGAAGGATTTAATGTTTATTATTTTATATTTTCATTTTTAGATTATAATTTTAAAAAACAAAAGAATAAGATCATATTTTCCTGTGGGGCACTTATACATGCCTGCCTCGTCTTATTTTTTAATATGTTAATGTTCTATGAAGGAGCTTGGGGCTTTATATACATTATTTTTACGTTTATATACACTTTTATTTTTATACATC
>JAUNJC010000131.1 GCA_030523195.1 Oscillospiraceae bacterium | reverse complement strand
CGGTGTAATCGGATTTGGCTGTTCTGCTAATGGTGTAACCGGTATTGGCTGTTCTACTGGCGGTGCGGCTGGTATCGGTTGTTCCGCTACTGGGGTACCGCAATAATAACAAAAACGATCCTCTGGCTGCAGCGGCGTGCCACATTTGGTACAATTCATAGAAAACTCCTTTTCCTTACATTACGGACGCTTCTGTCCGCATTGATCACAAAACGCAAATTCTACTGATAACGTTTTCCCACAGCTTGGACAAGTCCATGTTGCCGGTGATTCTACTTTTGCACCACATTGATTACAAAATATCGTATTCGCTGGCAGCGAAGCCCCACACTGCTGACAGACAACCGAATCACCTGTTGATGATGCAAATTCCTTCGTTTGCTGAATCTGGTTCTGATAGCTTTGTATCCGTATCTGGCTGTTCTGCACTTCCTGTATCATTTGTGCAAATACAGGCTCTGGATGACTGCCGAACTGCTGTACATACAGTTCTCCAATCTGCTGATACAGTTCTTTACAGTGGCGCTGTTCCTCCCGAATCATATTTTTTAGACGAATAGATTCCGTGGAACTCTTTGTTTTTTCCACAGCAGTTTGTCCAAAATCCGTGATTTTCTTGCCGATCTCTTCAAAAAATGGCATATAATACTCCTTTCTATCGTTTTATGTCGTTAGATAGTATCATTATAACAAAACGCATACAAAAAAGCAAGCATTTTTTAAAATCTGGATGCAGTCTAAAGAAACAAAACAGTCTGTTATCTGCTATTTCTGCTTTCCATCCTTTTCTTCTGTTGAAACCACTTCAATCTGATCTAGCTGCTGCTTTAAATTGCCAACCACGGAACGGCGGTACTCCATCCGCAAAGCTGCCTGCTCTTCTTTTTCTGCTGCGGTTAAAGTTCCAGCCTTTTGTTTCCTTGCCAATTCGTTGATTCTTGCAATTTTCTCCGGTATCATTCGATTTTCTCCCCTCCAGATAAACAATATAGAAAACCGCCGCCAAACCATTTGACGGCGGTTTTCTATATATAAAATCATGTTCGTGGAATTACTTCTTCAAACTTTCTACCATTGCCAGTGTGTCTCTTGCAATCAGCAATTCTTCATTCGTCGGAATCACCCATACTTCTACCTTGGAATCTGGCGTAGAAATCTTTTTCAGCTGACCCTTGAAATCATTTGCCTGCTTGTCAATCTGAATCCCTAAATATTCCATGTTTTCACAGACTTCTTCCCGACAGTTTGGTGCATTTTCACCAATACCACCTGTAAAGATAACGGCATCCAAACCATTCATAACGGCAGCAAATGCACCAATATCTTTCTTAATATCATACACCAGCATATCCTTCGCCAATGTTGCACGGGCATCCCCTGCCGCAGAAGCCGCTGTAATATCCCGGAAGTCAGAGGACTGACCAGAAATCCCCAACAAACCGGACTTTTTATTCATATAAGTATCCATATCTGCTGTCTGGAATCCATGCTTGTTCGCAACATAGGTAACGGCAGACGGATCGACTGCACCGCAGCGTGTTCCCATCAATACGCCATCCAACGGCGTAAAGCCCATGGTCGTATCAATGGACTTGCCATCCTTGACAGCTGTAATCGAAGAACCATTGCCCAAATGACAGGAAACCACTTTCAGATCCTTCAAATCCTTTCCCATCACTTCTGCCAGCTTCGCCGTAACAAAACGATGCGAAGTACCGTGGAAGCCATACTTCCGAACATGATACTGTTCATAATCCTCATATGGGAATCCGTACATAAATGCTTTCTGCGGAATTGTCTGGTGGAATGCGGTATCAAATACAACAACCTGTGGAATATTTGGCATAGCCTTTTTGCAAGCCCAGAGAGCCAGTGCATGACCATGATTGTGTACCGGTGCGAGTTCCTTCAGATCTTCGATTTTGTCAATGACTTCCTCCGTAACCAATGTGGTCTTGGGGAAAACTTCTGCACCCTGTACGATACGATGCCCCACAGCAGATACCTCGTCCATGCTGGAAATCACAGCAGCGTCACCGGTTGTCAAAGCCTGTACCAGCCGTGCGAATGCCTCAGCGTGGGTCGGGAAATTACAGTCTTCCTCTACCGTTCTGCCGTCAGCAGTCTTGTGACTCAGATGACCGTCAATGCCAATGCGGTCACAGTTTCCTTTTGCAATGACAGATTCATCTTCCATATCAATCAGCTGATATTTCAGAGAAGAACTGCCGGCATTTACAACGAGAATAATCATAAAAAAATCCAATCCTTTCTGATGATGCCGGTGTGAGACACCGTTTCATTTCCTAATTCTGTTCCATCGTTTGCATAAAACGATCCGATGGCAGTCGATCACTGCCGCAATGATGATTGTAATCCATAACCCCACGGCGGCTGTCATCGACTGACACCCGTTTGTATTATAACATGTTTTTCCCCAACTGTCAAATACAAAACAGGATATTTTTTGTATATTTACAAGAAATATCTCAAAATTCCTGCTTTTTTTCTCAAAATCATAGAAAAAAGAAAAAAAGCTGCTCTTTTTTGTAACGTTTCGTAGAAATTCAAAATATTTTTGAGAGATTTTACAAAATAGGATTGCAAAATGCAAGCATTTCGTGTAGAATAGAAGAGATGATGTGTACTTTCTGCGATCCTCTAAAGAAATCCCCTATTTTTTCTGTTTGCAGCAATTCCGTCACCTTACTTCTCACCCCATTGTCGCTGCATAAATTGGATTTCATTCCCATGAGAAAACCAGAAACAAGTACCCTGCCATCTTACTGAACAAAGGAGGGAAATCAAACGCATGAAAATTACCGGTATTATTTGTGAATACAACCCCTTGCACAACGGACATCTCTATCACATTCAACAAGTACGAAAAAACGGTGCAGAAGCCATCGTTGCTGTTATGAGCGGAAACTTTATGCAGCGTGGCGATGTTGCTGTTATGGATAAATTCACTCGTGCCAAGCTGGCAGTAGAAGCCGGCGTGGATCTTGTTATCGAACTGCCCGTTCCATATGCAGTTGCACCAGCAGAAACCTTTGCACTGGGCGGTGTGGCATTGCTCTCTGCCCTGCCAAATGTGTCAGAAATTTCATTTGGCAGCGAATGCGGTGACATCGAACTGCTGCAAACCGCAGCAGAAGCCTGCTATCTCTGCAAAACAACTTATCGGGATATGATGCAAGACTTTTTACGAGAAGGACATCCCTATCCTGAAGTACTGATGCACATGGTAGAACAGCTCTATGGCGAAGAAATCGCAGAAGTTCTGCTGGAACCAAATAATACACTGGCAGTGGAATATCTGAATGCCATGCAAAAGCTGAATAGTCCGCTGACCCCTTATACCGTACAGAGAAGAGGAGCCGGACATCACAGCATGCTGCTCGGTGATGACCGACCAGAAGAAGGAACTGCTGGCATTGCCAGTGCAACCTATATCCGCCGCTGCATTCAGGATGGCGTAGACTGCCGCCGAACGATACCGGATTACTGTTATCAGGCATTGCAGGAAGCCGAAGCAGCTGGACAGATTGCAGATATCCACTATTTAGAACGCATTCTGCTCTATCGTCTCCGCACTGCATCCCGACAGGAATTAAGTACCATTGCAGAGATCGGACAAGGTTTGGAAAATCGCATTTATCACGCAAAAACTGCCACCAGTCTGGACGACCTCTTAGAAGCACTGCAAACGAGACGCTATCCGCTTGCAAGACTGCGTCGAATCCTGCTGCATGTTCTGCTGGATGTCCGAAAGAATGATACCAGAGGACTGCCGCCATACGGACGGATTCTCGCATTCAATGACATGGGACGACAAATTCTCCGCTGCTCGAAAGGAAGACGAAGCATTCCATTCTCTCATTCTCTAAAAGAACTATCCGGCATGAACATCATTGCAAACCGCTGTGCGGTACTGGATGCCAAGGCAACCGATGTATTCTATCTGGCAACCTCACAGATGGGAACGGCAGAAATGGACTATCGGCGAAAAACAGAACTGCAGCGATAACGTACCGAATGGGAACTATATTCTTTAAAAGCACCGTATCATCAAATGGATACGGTGCTTTTATCTTATGTAATATGAAACAGAATTGTTTCCTTTTCCCATTTTTTCTCCTGTTTACGGCATGTATATTTTGAAAAAAGGGAAACCGCACAAAAACCCACTTTCAGGAATAAACTAAAACAGGCGGGGCATACTGCTAACAGAACCATTTCATAAATTGTTTCTTGATATCGAAATATAGGAGTGAATCTACCCATGAACGTAAAAAGAGGAGATATTTACTATGCAGATCTAAGCCCTGTGGTGGGTTCCGAACAAGGTGGTCTGCGACCTGTTTTAATTGTACAAAATGATGTCGGAAACCGACATAGTCCAACTGTCATTGCAGCTGCCATCACCAGCCAAAAAGACAAGGCACATCTTCCAACACATATCGCCGTACAGGCAGACCGCTGCGGTCTGACACGGGACAGCATTGTGCTGTTGGAACAAATTCGCACAATTGATAAACGCCGCCTCAAAGATCGCATGGGAGCACTGGATATGCCGTCCATGCATCAGGTGGATGAAGCTCTGCAAATCAGTTTCGGACTGCATTGAACACAAAATGATCCAAAACAACAGATCAGGCAGAACATACCCCTATCAACGTCCTGCCTGATCTGCTATTTTTTTGCATATTCTGCACCCGATAGAAACAATCGGCGAAAGGATGCCGTGTCAAAAAACTCCGGCAGGGAAATCGAAAATGCCCTGCAAATTGCACAAAGCTGTTCCAACGTCATTTCTGCACGCTCCTGATGCAAGAGCGATTCCAAAAGCATTGGCGAGATACTGCTCTTTTCTGCCAACTGTTTGATGGTCCAATCCGCTTGAATACACATCCCAAAAATACGCTGTATCACACATTCTTGCAGGGTCATATGATATCTGCCTCCTCCTCCTGATCAAGAAGTTCAATACAGCCATGTTCCTGTTCAAAATGGATCACATGCTGTCGAATGAGCTGTTGAATTTCTTTGTTTTTGGTTCTGCCTTCATATTCTGCAATATATCCCAGTTTCTGCAAAAGTGCATCATCCAGCCGCAGCGTAAACTGCCGCATATGCTCCTTCATGTTTCTCACCTCTTTTTTGAATTTCCGAAAATGGCTATATTTTCTATTATAACATTCCCGAAAAGAAATTTCCAGAAAATGACGTCACTTTGACAGCAAATTCTGACAGAGAATCCTCTGCTGTCCTACAAACCTCCGAAAATCAAAAAAACAGTATTTTTTTGAAAAAACACTTGACACGTTGATGATCTTATGATATACTAAAAGTGGTTACAAGTTATTT
>JAUNJC010000017.1:8036-27053 GCA_030523195.1 Oscillospiraceae bacterium | reverse complement strand
CAATAAAAGGGTACAGATGTACTGCACCCTTCTATCATTGAATACACTTTAAATTACGCTCTCTTGGTACACGGTCTGCCACATGGAGAACCACCGCCACAAACTGCTCCGTTACCTTTAACGGGCTTTAAAACAACCGGCTTAGTATATTTCATATAGCAAATCCTCCTTTCAAAATCCACAGATGATTTCGTGAATTCTATTTATTCTATTATAGCATTTTTAGTGCTTAATGTCAAGTAAAAAACAGGATTTACAGGATTTTTAAATAAATATATGAACTTCCACAAAATCAGTGCTTGTGTTTTGACGTTTTCAAGAGTTGGTCGTTAAATTTTTTAGAGAAATCTACTGATTGTAATAATGAGTAAGATTTTTTATTCAACCCCCGTAAACATAACCTGATAACTCAGCCCTGTAAACTCTCTAAGAAAGTCCATATCCGAGAAATTCAGCCCATAGTTATGAGACTTGCCGCCCTCTTTGCTTGTGTAAAGGTACTCCATTTTCTCCTGATCAAGATGCTCGGTGCGTAAGCGTTCACGGTCAAAACCTTTTTCTTTCAGGTGATAAAGGACTATGCGTGAGAGCTGCACCTGAACGATACGGTAGCTCTCGGTGTCAGCACAGTGGTCGAGAATGCCCAGAATATCGAATATCGTTTCGGTATCGCTCAGATGCTCGGTATCGTATTCGGCTTCAGGGCTGTACTCGATATACTTATCATTGTTGAGGAACTGCACCGTACAGTTCACATAAGGAATGATCTTCAACTGCGTTTCCAGGCTGATTTCACTTCCTCGGTGCAGGCTCACCCAACGCTGTGACAGGGAGCTGACCGACTTGAAAACACTACGCTTCTTGTTAGCTTCGGGAATGATCGGCGTATCGTCCTCGTTTATCAGATAATCTATCGGAACATCGAAGTATTCAGCTATCCTCGTTATCATTTCGAGATTAGGCATACCGTCATTCACCCATTTGGTGACGGTAGCAGCCGAGATCCCCAGCTCTGTGGCTAATGTCCTCGGCTTGATTCCTCGCTCATCGCAGAGTTCATTGTATTTTCTCCAAAAGATAGTCATTTTGTGTCCCTCCAATTTGTGCAAAAGGCAGAATTTAACTCGTTCTGATTATTTTCGATTGACAGATGCTACTTAGGTAGCATATAATATATTCTAGAGATCGCAACGTGTTATTTCTTTTCTTATTATAGCACGTCAAGCACAAATTGTCAAGAGAGATAAAGAAAAAATATCAGACAAAGGAAAAGACAACTATGAATAGTATTCAATGGGTAGAACCCCGACCACTGCGGCAAAGGACTGTTGCGCTTCCTTTTCCGCTCGATGCTCTGCCGACAGTCCTGCGGGATATGGCAGGAGCGATCTCGGTCACAACGTCCACCGATGTGGGAATGGCAGGGACAGCAATGCTCTCTGCTGTGGGCTATTGCTTTTCGGGAATGTACCGACTTGCAGGAAAGACCGACCACACCGAACCGCCGATACTGTACTCTATCATCATCGCACAGCCGTCTGAAAGAAAAAGTCCTGTGATGCACTTCATCAAAGAACCGTTCGACACCTTTGAGAGCAAGTATAACAAGGATCACCGTGAGGAAATGTACAAGGCACAGCAGGACATAAAAGCTCTTGAAGCCCGTGTCAAGGCTATGGAGAAAGAGGACGAGCCTGACACCGCCGCCATTGCAAAGCTCCGTGTTCAGGCTGACAATATTCGCAATACTTCTCCTATCCACATTGCCGTGGACGATATTACGCCCGAATCCCTTGTGATAGAGCTGAGTGAGAACGATTCTCTGCTGATGATCTCGGACGAAGCAGGAATGCTTTCCAACTTCAACGGCAAATACAACGGCGGTGTTCCGAACCTTGATTTGTTTCTCAAAGCGTGGAACGGAGAAAAGTACATCTGCAACCGTGTTATACGGGGACGCTCAGAGATTCCCCGTCCTTATCTTTCGGTCGCTATTGCAGGACAGCCGTATATATGGGATAACATGATGAACGATACAGCTTTCAGGTCAAGCGGTATGCTCGCACGTTTCATTCATTGCTTTGCGGAGAGCGATGTCGGACACCGCAGATATGATACTGCTGCGATACCGAAAGAGGTTAAAGAGAAATATCATTCTCTGATACATCAGTTCCTTAAAGGCAAGAAAGACTGGAGCGGTGAAGAAACAATATTGAATTTATCACGAAAAGCATCGGACGAGTATATCAGTTACTGCAATAACTATATCGAGCAGGAAATAAAACAGTCAATGTGCTGCTGTCAGGACTGGGGCGGAAAGTTCCACGGGCTGATACTTCGGATAGCCTGTATTCTGCATTGTGTAGACTGCTGTTCCCGGGGTGTCGAATCGTCCGAGGAAAGCGTGGCTCATGAGAGCATTTAACCTCGCTCACTACTACCGCTATCAGGCAATACACGCTTTCAGTGTCAATGCTCCTGACGGGAATATCGTCAAGGCTGAAAAGATCATCCAGATGTTCAAGACAAAGGAGATCAAACAAGGCTTGAAATCTGAGTTATATCATTCCTGCCGTTGCAATCTTTTCCCGAACGCAAAGGACTTCTATTCAGCTCTCGATACACTCGCAGAATATGGTTATGTGGTTTACGAAAATGTCACCGCCGCTAACAACAGACCAACTCAAATGGTTTATGTGAATCCCAACATCTGATCTCACTGGATTTTGTAGATTTTGGGAGCTTGACTTTTGAAATATTGATATTGCGTTATTTGCAAGCAACAGGGTGAATTGTTGGTTGCTGTCGGTTAATGTTCTCTGAGTTTCAGGTTATGTACAAAATCATCATTTTTGAAATGTCGATTTTCAAAAATTGTAATGCGGTTTTTTGAATAAATGTACTCGCATTTTCGGCTGCTCTGTCAGCTGTTCTTCTCCCGTCAGGGATATCCCCGCAGGGCGGAGTAGTTCTTGGGGCGGTCTTATGCTGCCGCAAGTACTACGGAGTTACAAGCGGCGCTCTGCACCGTTGTAACCGCTGCTCCGCAGCTTTTTCCCTGCGACCATCTCTTGTGTCGTTCAGGGAAAAAGTTGCCCGTCAGGGCTTCCGCCTCAGCGGTCATGAAAGGAGTTGATGCCTATGATTTTTGGGTTGGATTTCGTAGAAAGAGAGAAGTAAATCCAATGAAAAAGAAAGGCGAATTATGAAAGAGAAAGGAATTTCATTTGGTCAGGGCAAGGGTTCGATTGCCCATAACAATCGGGAGTTTGTAGCTGACAATGTTGATCCGCTCCGCACTCCTCAAAATATCACTTTCGTGTGTCAGCCGATTGGCGAAGCATACGATCAGCTTTTCAAGGAATCCACCGAGCGTTACAATGCAAAACAGAAGCGTAACGACCGCAAGGTTCACGGCAGCTATTACGAACATCTTTTTGGTGTGAAGCCATGTAATAATGTACGCACCGCAGCCGACAAGCGTAAGAGCTTCTACGAGGACGTTGTGCAGATCGGCAAAAAGGAAGATTCGGGCTACGATACAGAGGACTTTCAGCTCGTGGCTGACTGCCTAAAAGAGTACATGGAGGGATTCCAGAAACGCAATCCGAACTTCTTTGTTTTTAACTCCACACCTGCACATTGATTACATTCCTGTCGGTCACTACAAGCGTGGTCAGGATATACAGAACGGCATCGCTCAGGCTCTCAAAGAAATGGGTTATGGCGAAGGCAAAATGGCGATTGCCAAATGGAGAGCTGCCGAGATGGAAGTTCTCAACAAAATCTGCCTTGAACACGGTATCAAGCCCCTTGCTCCTGAAAAGGCGAGAGGGACTTTGGAGATACCGGAGTACAAGGAGAAACGCAGGCAGGCTGACGAGCTGGTAGAGCAGAATGCTCAAGCAGAAGCCGCACTTACGGAGAAGCAGGCAAAGAACAAAAAGCTCGATGCTCAGATCAAGAAAAAGACCGCCACGGTCAATGCTATCATGAGCTATCTGCCAGACCTTGAAAAAGACAGCAAGGTCGAGAACGATTGCTTTGCTATCAGGCGGGAGCTTGACAGCCTGCTTGACGGTAAAATGTCTATCATGAAACACAAGCACGATATCATTGCCGATGTTGAAAAAATCGGTAAGATAGCGGCGAAAGCGGCTGATGCTTCTCACAAGAAAAGCTTTACCATATATAACCTGCGTGAACTTCTCCAAAAGAAAGAGAATGAATACAGTAATCTGTGGCATAAGGATGTGGAGCGTTCGGGGCGTATCAACGAGCTTACCAGTGAGGTTTCAGCTCTGCAAGCCCAGGTCGATGAGCTGACGGAGTTCGTGAGCCTGCTGAAACGCTTTGAGCCGCAGAAATACGCTGAGGTCAGACAGACACAGGAACATATCCACAATCAGCGTGAACAGGAAGTACAGCAGTCCACCGCCAGAAAGAAAAATTCGTGGGGACTGGAATAAACATAAACAAGATAGAAAGCAGGGGAAGTACCTGCTATGGAGGTAACAATGACTACAAATCGCAAGAACGAGCTTATCGTTCAGCTTGTAAATATCCTGAGTGAACTTATCGAAGCAAATGATTCCGAACAGGTGGCTGATGTCAAGCCCGATGCCGTGGAGATGCTGACCGTCAAGGAATGCACCGAAGCAGTCAAGGGGCTGTCTGAACACACTGTCCGTAAACTGATAAAGCAGGGCAAACTCCCGTATCTGAGAGCCGGAGATGGTGTAAAGGGAAAGATGCTCATTAACAAGGCTGATCTGCTTGCCTACTTCAACGGACAGACAGCGGACAAGTAAACCTGTCTGCTGAGAATGCCGATTTTACGGTATTTGAACAGCAACAGACAGAAAATCCACAAACACCACAGAACAAAGGACATAGATTTGGGCATACTCCAAAAAAGACAAAAGATACATTAAGTTACTTGACATACAGCCGAATGCGCGCTATGATTAGAGTAACAGGAGTATGCCATAAAATCTATGTTGACAGAAAGGAATCAATTTATGGCTACTATTACAAAGCGAGGAGATACTTTCAGAATTAAGGTATCCCTCGGATATGATACAGAACACAAGCAGATCGTTAAATCGACCACCTTCAAGCCTCCGCAGGGCGTTACGCCCAAGAAAGCGGAGAAGCTCGCACAGCAGTTTGCATACGAATTCGAGTGCAGATGCAAGGACTATACCGAACTGAATGAGAATATGCGTTTCTCAGAGCTTGCCGACTGGTACTTTGAGAATTTTGCTCCTATCGAGCTGAAACCCAGCACAGCGTACACCTATAAAGGTCAGTATGAGAAGCATATTAAGCCTGTTATCGGCAACATGAAGCTGAAAGAAATCACTCCGCCGAAGCTGACAAACGTTATGAAAACGTATAAGCTGAAACCTCAGTCGGTACGCAAAATATATGTGGTGATACAGAGTATCTTCCGCAGAGGAGTTGAGCAGGGATATATCCGTGAATCACCCTGCCACAATGTAATTCTTCCGAAGAACCGCAAAGAAAAGAAGAAAATGTCTCTTGACGAAAATGAGATCAAGCGTTTTATGGAGCTTTTGGACACAAGGCCGTGGGACGAGGACTTTAAGCGTATCATCAAGGTTATGTTGTACACAGGTATGCGTTCGAGAGAGTGTTTGGGATTGATGTGGGAGGATATTGACTTCGAGGAAATGACTATAACGATCAATCATAATCTCACTGACATTGGCGGTAAACATGAGCTCGGCTCTCCCAAAACTGAGAGCAGTCGCAGAGTGATTGGTATGAGCGAAGCTCTTGCTTCTATTTTCAGGGATCAGAAAGCTTATATTGACAAGATGTCGGCAGCACTCGGAAAGAAGTTTGAACACCCCGAAATGGTATTCACCTCAGCTTTAGGCAACTATCGTGACAGATGCTCGGTGTATCATTCACTTAAACGCTTTACCCAGGGAACTGAGTTTAAAAATCTTACCCTGCATCAACTCCGCCATTGCAATGCTACGCTTTTGCTGAACAGCGGTGTTGACCTCAAAATAGTTTCCGAACATCTCGGTCACTGCGATATAGGCGTAACAGCAAACATCTATGCTGATGTTCTTAAAAGCACAAAGGCTAAGGTCGCCGATCTTGTAACGCTTAAACTTAACGCCTGACTGACATTCAGGTACAAAAAATCCGTCCCGAAATTCGAGACGGATTTATATAGCTTTCTGATAAAGACCAAACAAGTACCAAAGAATATTTGTAAGGTCTTTAAATGCCGAAAATACGGCGTTTGCAAAAAAGTTTCCTTAACGCTTGGAGAACTGCGGAGCACGACGAGCTGCCTTAAGGCCGTACTTCTTTCTTTCCTTCATTCTCGGGTCACGTGTCAGGAAACCAGCCTTTTTCAGGGCCGGACGCAATTCTGGATTGAATTCCAATAAAGCTCTTGCAATACCGTGACGGATTGCACCAGCCTGTCCTGTCACACCACCACCAGTTACGGTGCAGATAACATCCATATTTTCCAAATTTTCGGTCAATGCAAGCGGCTGCCGAACGATCAGCTTCAGCGTATCCAAACCAAAGTAGTCATCAATTCCTCTGCCATTAATGGTGATATTGCCGCTGCCCGGATACAGGCGAACTCTTGCTACAGAGTGCTTTCTTCTACCGGTACCGTAATAATATTTTACCTTAGATTCGTACATTTGAGAACACTCCTTTCCTTAAAATTCGCAAACTTCCGGCTTCTGTGCAGCCTGCTTGTGCTCAGCACCCTTATAGGTACGAAGACGAGTCAGCTGCGTTGCACCTTGCGAATTGTGTGGGAGCATACCCTTGATGGCAATCTGCATTGCTTCATCAGACCGTTCTTCCATCATCACTTTATACTGGGTCTGTTTCAGACCACCGATCCAGCCACTGTGCCGATAATAATACTTCTGCTCCAGCTTCTTACCAGTCAGGACAGCCTGATCACAGTTGATTACAATTACAAAATCGCCGCAATCTACGTGCGGAGCAAATGTTGGCTTGTGCTTACCACGCAGGATGTGAGCTGCCTTTGCAGCGACACGACCGAGCGGTTTTCCTGCTGCGTCAATGATATACCACTTGCGGCTTACTTCACCGGCTTTTGGCATCGTTGTTGCCATAGTTAAATTCCTCCTATATTTTCATGCTTTGTCCGTTTCTGCAACAAAAAACAGAACGGGAGACAGAGGGCAGTTGGGTTAGGCTGCACCGCCGGCTTCCGCAAGCTATCACCGGTCTCTCTGACACTACAAAAATTATTATACAAAATTTTTCTCTATTTGTCAAGAGGCAATCTGCCGAAAAAATAAAAAAATTACAAGAATTTCTTTCCTGACAGAATCTCTTTCTCTAAAACTTTCTATCACATTCAGCGAAATAGGACAATTGATTTTATGTTTCTGTCAAATAGCGAACGGAATCAAACGAATTGCCGTATTTTGAAAGAGGAACGGCCGTTTTTTCCTGCTGTGCCGGATCCATACACCAGTACATCCCATCCTGACTGCCTACCAATAACACAAAATGTGTACTTCCAGTCTTTGTTTGCACACAAACAATCGGATAACACCCCTGCTCCAGCAACGAATCCAGTTCTTCCGCTTCCAATTCGTCCGCTTCTTTCAAAACTATCGTCACATCCAGTGCATCTTCCAATGCATACCACAGCAAATTTCCCGCTGCATCATATATTCCATGCGTCGAAAAAAATTGATTCAGCGTTTTCGGATCGATTGTTTCTCCCAATACCTCCCGTTGCACTCCCTGCATCTGGAAAACTGCCGCAAGACAAGTCGTCAGACAGCCAGAATCCCCCATATGATAGATAGAATCTCCCAATGGATCATCTTTCCAACGGACATCTTTTTGTGCATAATAGACCACATGGTCGAAGGAAAGATTTGTATTAGATTCCGTAAGGACATGCTGCCTGCAAACAATCCCAAGCCAAATGCCGAACAAAAGAAGCAGTCCAATTCCAATCCTCCAAACCACTTTCGGCGATTTTCGCCGATGCCGTTTCTGCATGCTACCGCTTACCGTTCCAGCAGCAACCGTTCATTACAATATTCACACTCTAACAGCGTATCCCCCAGTACCAGAAAACTCTTTGGCAGATAAGATTCGGTACAGGTAATACAATTCGGATTCTTACAAGCTGCCCCATTTACGGTTCTGCCACGCAGCAATATGGTCGGATTGTCCTTCTTATTTAAATCCAGCATCGTAATAATCAATGCCATCCGCACATACATCCCATACCGTGCTTGATTGAAATACATGGCTCTTGGATCTTCATCCACAGCCACTTCAATTTCGTCTACTCTCGGCAGCGGATGCAGAATAATCATATCCGGTTTGGCAGCTTTCAGCTTCTTAACTGTCAAAACATAAGTATCTTTCTGTGCCAGATAGGCTTCCCGACTGGCAAATCGCTCCTGCTGAATCCGTGTCATGTACAGTACATCCAGTTCCGGCAATACTTCTTCTAAAGAGGCAACCTCTCGGAACGGACAGCCGCTTGCTGTCAGAATATCCTTGACATAAGATGGCAGCTTCAATTCTGGGGTAGAAATCAAAATAAATTGATTGCCCTCAAAGCAAGTCATCGCTTTAATCAAAGAGTGTACCGTTCTGCCATTGATCAAATCTCCGCAAAGTCCAATCGTCAAATGATCCAATCGCCCTTTTTCACATTTTAATGTGAGTAAATCGGTTAAGGTCTGCGTTGGGTGCAGATGTCCACTGTCACCGGCATTGATGACAGGACAGTCCGCCGATAACGCAGCTGCTTTCGCTGCTCCAGCAACCGGATGCCGCATCACCAGAATATCTGCATAGTTGCTGACAATTTTCGTCGTATCCTTCAGTGTTTCGCCCTTGGAAACAGAAGAGTTTGCCGGATTATCAAATCCAATTAACCGACCGCCCAACCGCAGCATTGCCGTCTGAAACGACATCTGCGTTCTAGTAGATGGCTCATAAAATAGTGTTGCCATAATCTTATTGTGGCAAGCACCAGAATAAACCTCCGGATTGTTCTTGATTTTCTCCCCTAAATCAACAACCTCTTTCCACCAGGCAACAGGATAATCATTCAGGTCAATGAGATGCGGGTGCTTGGATGTCATCATAATCATAAATCCTCCTATAATTATTATATATAGTAAACGACAAATTTTTTTGCGTTTACGATTTGCCGATCCGCACGAAGCGAACGAAGGTGAGCGTATGTGCGAGGCACTTAAAATAATTATTATGGGGAACGTAAAATTCTTTTTGACGTTCCCTATAACAACAGGGGAAGACAAGCCTCCCCTGTTATCCATCGTCATAACATCAAACTATGATTGATATAGATTTTAAACTGCATATGAAAAAATTGTGCAGCACGCCGACAAAGCAGCATGCGTTCCATAAAAATTTCAAAATATTCCAGTACAGATGAAATCTGTGTATCAATGGTCATGGAAAGCACAAATTCCTGCTGTTCCTTATCAATGAGCAATTCAGCCGTTTCCACCGCGTAGTTCACACGGTCATGGATATCAAAGGTCAAAAAATCAGTATTCCGCACACGGCTGCGGCGAACGTCCGTTTTATCCGCCAAAATTAATGCAGCGGAAATGGCATCAATCGGCTGTGCAGTTGCTTCATCGTGATTCCCAATGGCAGAAATCACAGCACAGATCTCCTCCACCGGCATTTCCAGCCGATCCAACAGACGAAATGCCATGACTGCACCACTCTGGGCATGGTCTGCCCGATTAATCACATTGCCAATGTCATGCAGAAAGCCAGCAATCCGTGCCAGTTCCACTTCCCGTTCCGAATACCCCAGCGCAGTTAAAATTTTCGCTGCGGTATATGCCGTTTTCTCCACATGTGCAAAAGCGTGTTCTGTATAGCCGATCGCCTTCAATGCCTGATCAGCACGCTGGATATAGGTACGAATATCGGGATTCTTCCGGATATATTCAAATGTGACACAGCTTGCCATGATTTGTCGCCTTTCTCTTGTTTTCTATGATACCTTTTTATCGGGATGAAACCGGAATGGTATCGGATTCAAAGTAAACATGATACCACACCAAGAACATATAAACCGTCCAGATTTTCCGACTATTGTCTGCCTTTCCAGCACGGTGGTCATCCAGCAGCTGCACCAGCTTTTCTGTATGGAAGAACTGATGTGCTGCATTGCCCTCAAATGCTTCCTTGACCATATTGTAATATGTGTCTTCTTTCAGCCAAACACGAATCGGCACCGGGAAGCCCAGTTTCTTTTTCGCTGCGGTCTTTGCGGTTTGCGGCGGCGTATCCTTTTTCGCAGCCAGACGCATAGCATACTTGGTAATATACGGCGTTCCGCCACTCTCAGACGGTTTGTGCACAACCCGATAGCGAGTCGGAATCTGCTGTGCCAGCCGCATGACTTCCTTATCCAAAAATGGCACCCGCAGCTCCAGTGAATTTGCCATACTCATCTTATCGGCTTTCAGCAGAATATCTCCAGCCATCCAGAGATGCAAATCCAGATACTGCATCTTGGTGACATCATCCTTATCTTTCACCTGATCATAATATGGTTTGGTAATGGCAGTCGGATCTGGTGCATTGGTATGAATTTTCAACAGTGCCTTGCGGTCTTTTGAAGAGAACATATAGGCATTGCCAATAAAGCGTTCTTCCAGATCTTTGCCCTTGCGGACAAAGAAATTAACCCCTCTGTGTGCCGGCAGAGCTTCTGCCACATGCATGATCCCACGACGCAAACCACGAGGCAACTTTTCATAGGTGGTAGAACCCGGATCGCTATAAACATTATAGCCACCAAAAATTTCATCTGCCCCCTCACCGGACAAAACAACTTTCAAGGATTTAGAAGCCAAATTGCAGACAAAATATAGTGCAACGGCTGCTGGATCTGCCAGTGGTTCATCCATATGATATTGAATCATCGGCAGATGTGACCAATATTCTTCCGGCTCAATGACTTTACTGTAATTTTTCTTGCCGATCGCCTCGGAAAATCCCTTTGCCCAGCCGATTTCGTTATAGCGTTCTTCTTTGCCGAAGCCAACCGTAAAGGTTTTATCCACATCCGCAATGGCTGCCACATAACTAGAATCCACGCCACTGGAGAGGAACGAACCGACTTCTACATCTGCAATTTTATGTGCTTCTACAGAATTGTGGAATGTATCGGAAATGCGGTTCACCCACTCATCCAAAGTTGGCTTTTCGTCTGCATGAAATTCAATTTCCCAATATTGCTGAATGTTTAATTTGCCATTCTGATAAATAAAGTAGTGTGCAGGCGGCAATTTATAAACACCCTTAAAGAATGTCTCCGTGCAGGGAGAATACTGAAACGTCAGATAATTTTCCAGTGCAGCTGTATTCAAAACTTTCTGGAAATGCGGATGAGGCAGGAAGCTTTTAATTTCTGAACCAAACAGAAACGTTTCGCCCATCTGTGCATAATACAGCGGCTTGATGCCGAAGAAATCTCTTGCACCGAACAGCGTTTTCTGTTTCTTATCCCAGATAACAAATGCAAACATCCCACGCAGTTTTTGCAGCAACGCAGTGCCATATTCCTGATACCCATAAATCAGTACCTCGGAGTCCGTTTGTGTTGCAAATTGATACCCCTTTTTGATTAAGTCCTGCCGAATGGACTGATAGTTATAAATTTCACCGTTAAACAACAGTGCCAGATTACCGTCTGCACTGTAGAGCGGCTGTGTACCAGCATCGGATACGTCAATGATGCTCAGGCGGCGGTGTCCAAGTGCGATATCTTCATCAATATAAGTACCCTCCGCATCTGGTCCTCTATGCTTGATGCGGTTTAGCATTTCCTGCAACACCGCATTCGAGTTGTCAATGTGATTTGTAAACCCTGTAAATCCACACATAGGTAAAACCCTCCCTGTTTCTTTGCAGATTTCTTTTGAACGTCTGCTGCACAAATTTTACAGCCAACGTTCAAATGCTTTCTTTTTATTATACTATATTTTCCTGCCTTTTGCAATCAATTTCCGCAGATTTTTTTGCATCTGTCAAAAAACAGGCTGTCTCTTCTCTATTTTTTCTGCAAAAAGATGATAAGGAACCGCTTTTCCTGCCTGTACACTCGCCTTGGCATCCAAATACCGCTGGTTAGTACTGCCTCGAAACCGGCATTCATAGCTTTTCTTATCCTGTTCAAAGCGTCCGTCAATTAAAATATCCGTTTCTTTCAATAATGCTGTCCAGTCTGGTCGATCTCCGGCAAGCAGTTCTTCAAAGGTATACCCTGTATAGGTGACCAAATTCAACCCCAATGCATGAATTTGCTTTCCCAATTCTGCCAGCACCGCTGCCTGACAAAACGGTTCACCGCCGCTGAATGTCACACCGTCTAATAACGGATCGTCTGCAATTGCGTTCAACAATGTGTCTGTTTCTGTCAGCGTTCCGCCCTGAAAATCATGCGTCTGCGGATTGTGACATCCCGGACAGGCATGCGGACAGCCCTGTACAAAAATCGCATACCGGATTCCTTCCCCATCCACAATTGAATTTTCTACTACCCCTGCAATCCGAAGCTGCATTGCCATCATACTCCTCTTTTTCAAAAATAAAAGGAATGGGTGCACCGTTTCCCTACAGTACACCCTCCTTCTGATTCTAATCATAAAGTCTGCAAAACATTCAATAAATTACAGCTCATGTTTGATACGGTCATGCTCTTCCGCACGCTTGGCGTCATTAAACCGATCCAGTGTTCCAACCAGATACCCTGTAATCCGCCGAATTCGTTCAAAACCTACATCGCCGTTCTGCTCTGTTCTGCCGCACTGCGGACAACTATCCCCAATGATACCTGTAAAGCCACAGCAGGGATCTCTGTCCACCGGATGATTCACAGAACCATATCCAATACCAACTTCCTTCATATAGCGAATCACCTTTTCAAATGCTGCTACATTCTGCACGGGGTCGCCATCCATTTCCACATAACTGATATGTCCGCCGTTGGTCAATGCATGATACGGTGCTTCCAAGCGAATCTTATCCACCGCACGAATCGGATAGTATACTGGCACATGGAAAGAATTTGTATAATATTCCCGATCGGTCACACCCTCTATGGCACCGTACTTCTCCCGATCCATCCGAACAAACCGTCCTGATAAGCCCTCTGCCGGTGTTGCCAGAACAGAGAAGTTCAATCCCGTTTTCTTCGATTCCAAATCCGTACGATCCCGCATTCTCTGAATGATTTTCAAACCAAGCTGCTGTGCTTCTTCACTTTCTCCATGGTGTTTTCCAATCAATGCCTTTAACGTCTCTGCTAAGCCAATAAACCCAACAGAAAGGGTACCATGCTTCAGCACTTCTGCAACAGAATCATCTGGTCCTAAGCCTTCTGAATCCAGCCACACACCCTGTCCCATCAGGAATGGGTAGTTCCGCACTTTCTTCTGACACTGAATCTGAAAACGATCCGTTAACTGTTCAATGGTCAAATTCATCATGTGATCTAGTTTCTGGAAAAACAAGTCCACATTTCCCTTTGCCTGAATCGCAAGACGAGGCAGATTAATCGAGGTAAAGCTCAAATTGCCCCTGCCGGTTACGATCTCTCTGGTTGGATCATACTCATTGCCAATGACTCTGGTACGACATCCCATATAGGCAATTTCTGTCCGATAGTCTCCCGGTTTATAGTACTGCAAGTTATACGGTGCATCCAGAAATGCAAAGTTCGGGAACAGCCGCTTTGCTGAAACACGACAAGCCAACTTGAACATATCGTAATTCGGATCTTCTTTGTTATAATTTACGCCTTCTTTGACCTTGAAAATATGAATCGGGAAAATTGGCGTTTCCCCATTTCCAAGACCAGCTTCTTCTGCCAGCAGCACATTTTCAATGACCATTCTGCCTTCCGGTGTGGTATCTGTACCATAGTTAATCGAACTGAACGGCGTTTGTGCACCGGCACGGCTGTTCATAGTATTCAGGTTGTGAATCAGAGCCTCCATCGCCTGATAGGTCGCACGATTTGTTTCCCGATAGGCATTTTTCTTTGCAAACGCCTGTACTGTCGCAATCTGGTCAGCCGTCAGCTTTTCGGACAACTTCTCTATCTCTGCTTCCTGATAGCCATTGTCATTTGCAAGACATGGAATCAAACTCGTTTCCTTCTGAATCGCATCCGCATAGTTCTTGACAAATGCTTCGGGATCTTCTATTTCCGTCAGCAATTCCAATGCTCTTGCGACATTCTGCAAATACCGTTTCCGATATGTTTTCTTCACACCGCCAGCCATCGCATAATCGAAGTTTGGCACACTCTGTCCGCCATGTTGATCATTCTGATTGGACTGAATCGCAATGCACGCCAATGCCGAGTAACTGGAAATATCATTTGGTTCCCGCAGAAAACCATGCCCAGTGGAAAAACCATGGTGAAACAACTGAATCAAATCAATCTGGCAGCAGGTTGTTGTCAGCGTTAAAAAATCCAAGTCATGAATATGAATGTCCCCGTTTCGATGTGCCTTGGCATGCTTGGGCTTCAGAACACGCATTTCATAAAATTCTTTTGCAGCGGAGGAACCATATTTTAACATCGTTCCCATTGCAGTATCACCATCAATATTGGCATTTTCCCGTTTGATGTCGCTATCTTTGGCAGAATCAAATGTCAGTTCATTCATAATCCGCATCAAATTAGACTTAATTTCCCGATCTCTGGTTCGCTCATAGCGATACAAAATATATGCTTTAGCCGTCTGTGCATGACCGCACTCAATCAACTCTTTTTCAACAAGATCCTGAATCTCTTCTACCGTTGGTTCTTTCTTATTGTACAGCTGTTCATATAGCTCACAAGTTTTCACTGCAATCTCCATCGCAGTATCCATATCCGTTCCGCCGACAGACTGTGCAGCACGAAAAACCGCATTTGCAATTTTTCCAATATTAAACGGCACTCGTCTGCCGTCCCGCTTGATGATATATGTAATCATAAGTGCACACGCTCCCCTTTAAAATACAAAATATAGTAGTACAGCCTATAAAGTAGCAATGTATCTTGTACTTTATGGCTGCCTATCCAGTATAACGCATTTTTCAGTGAATGTCAATAGGGCTAAGAAAAAACATTGCTTTTTCTTTTTTCAATACGAAAACCAATTAAAATTCACACCAAGCAGATAGAAAACAAGTCCCCCCAGCAAACAAACCAAAAAAATAAAAAAGACAGTTCGCAGCCGAAAGCGGAGTTTTGGTTTGGGGTAGCGTCCTGTATATTCCGGCAAGGTCAGGGAAGAGGCAGATTTTTTCTTTTTCATCGTACAGCAGCACTCCTTATGAGATGTTGGGGCAAAACACGTTCCTTTTTATTATACGTCATGTCAAGAAAAAAATCAAGCGTTGTTTAAAAAAGAAATCAGGAAATCTATTTTTATTAAGTGATTTATAATAATTTAGATCTAATAAAATAATATTTTTACAGCTATATATTTTATTATAACAAAAATTGCTCATAATACTTCTTCACGAGTGTTTTTCGACGGCAAACAAAAAAGACGCTCCCATTTTACAAGGGAACGTCCTTCTCTATCGAACACAAGTGTTGCTTAGTCGCTTACATACGGCAACAATGCTACGTGTCTTGCTCTCTTAATGGCAGTCGTCAGCTTCCGCTGATGATATGCACAAGTGCCAGTGACTCTTCTCGGCAGGATCTTTGCCCGCTCTGTCATGCACTTTCTCAGCTTTGCAATATCCTTATAATCAATCACATTCACTCTGTCAACACAGAACATGCAAACCTTTTTTCTCGGTCTCTTTGCGCCCATTCTTGGTGCTCTTTCCATGGTCTTTTCCTCCTAACTGCAAATGCAAGATTTCATTTTTCATTTCTGCATTAGAACGGTACTTCGCCGTCACTGAGGATTTCTTCAAAATCACTCAAATCGCCCAGTTGAATCGGAACGGAATTATTCTGCTGCGGAGCCGCCGCCGGCTGTGGTGCCGTCTGCTGTGGAGCAGCTGGCTGTTGCTGATACTGCGGTGTCTGATACTGATAGCCACTTTGATTGGTTGGTGCAGCATAATTTCCATTTGCCTGTGCTGCTGCTCTGGTTTCGCCAAAGGAAACCGTATCTGCCTGCACTTCCATGGAATAATGTTTTACACCATTTGCATCCGTATAATCCGAATTTTGCAGTCTGCCTTCCACAATAATCATCGACCCTTTGCGGAAATAGCGGCTTACAAACTCTGCCTGCTGCCGCCAACAAAGCACACTGATAAAATCAGCCTGCCGCTCGCCGGTGCTTTTGGAGGTATAGCCACGATCCACTGCCACTCGAATTCTGCACATTGCTACACCGCTCTGTGTCTGCCGGAAATCCGGATCGGCACACAATCTCCCCATCAAAATGACCCTATTCAGCACAATCTTCCATTCCTTTCCATTCGAATCGAACCATTCCCGTTCTATAAAAGATGGCTTATTCTACAACCGTTACCAGGAACCGCAGAACGCCGTCTGTGATGTTCAGGACACGCTCCAGCTCAGCCGGGAAATCCGGTGTTGCTGTAAAGGTATACAGTGCATAGTAGCCGTCCGGTTCATCGTTGATCGGGTATGCCAGCTTCCGCTTGCCCCACTCGTTCACTTCATCCAGTGTAGCAGACGCTTCAATCTTATTCTTGAACTTTTCCACCAGTTCCTTCACAGCGTCTTCGCCGTTTGCCAGGCTGTAAACTGCCATCAACTCGTACTTTGCATTCAACTTTGCCATGTTAAAAACACCTCCTTCTGGATTTCGCCTACAAAAAATGCAAGCAAGGATAATGAATCTATTATATCAAACTTTTTGTTTCTTGTCAAGCGTTTTTTCCTGATTTCTACAAAAAAATTAGAACGCCAGATTGATTCCAAGAATAAACAACATAGAAAACAACACACTGACACTGTATTGTGCCAAAATTGACAGCAAGACAAACCAATAATTTGTTCCACCTGCCATCCGCAAGCGGTCTTTCTGCATACTTACAGGCAAATCTTCCGCACGGATTTTTCGCACTTTCCGCAATACAAACCGATAATAAAAATAATTAGAAAAGGCAAACAGCAACACTCTGACAGCGAAATTCAAATACATACAAATCATATATAACCAGTGAATCAACGTTTCATGCGGCTGAAGGGCATTGCAAAATGCTTCTGTTTGTTGAATCATTGTATCAAAAATGCCACTATACAGACTTCCCATACTCTCCTGTAAGGAACGCAAATTAGAAATCACCAGATCGCCATCTGTCACAAAAGAATACAGCTCAGAAGGCAGATTCAGCAATAAAAATGCAATAATAACCAAAAACGTCATTCCCCACATTTTTCGACTGGCAAAATAAAAATGCGGCAACAGTGCACTGATGAGGTTCATAGAGAGTTTGGAGCCAGTCTCCCGGAATTTTTTAAAAATCGGAATATAGTACATGGTATTGGTTCGCACAAAATTAGCAACATCCTCTAACCGTTCTCCCTCGTACTGTTCATTCGGATCCAGTCCGCAGCAAATATCTTCTGCACTGGTATTTTGCCACTGCGCTCCACGCTGCGAGGGATCTGCGGCTTGTGATGCATTCAAAATCATCCCACAATGTCCACAAAATGCCTGCTGTACAGGGTTATCTGTTCCACAACGTGGACAGCGTCTTGTCTCTTCTTTTGCAGATTCTTC
Source organism: Oscillospiraceae bacterium (assembly GCA_030523195.1). Classification (GTDB taxonomy): domain Bacteria; phylum Bacillota; class Clostridia; order Oscillospirales; family Ruminococcaceae; genus Ruminococcus_C. The sequence goes on along the minus strand of JAUNJC010000017.1, from coordinate 9,267 downwards.
TTCCTGCTGCACGGGTTTCCAGCTGCCGCCGGTTTCATGCAATTGGAAATTGGTACAATGATCTGTCTCCTGCCAGCAAGCACGATGATATGGTGTCCCGCATTCTGGACAAACCACAACATCATCCTCCGGCTGAAATGGCTTTTGACAATGAAAACAGGATTGTCCTGTATAATCTGCCATAAAGCAACACACTTCCTTTCCTGTTTCGTCACAGCGAAACGTGATTCTTTTTCCTGACGAGAAGCAGCCTGCAAATACAGATTCCTGCATTTACCATAGTACAGGTATGCTATCCTTTGGTTTTCTCTTCGCTGTTTGTCTTCTGTTTTTGGGCAGTTTTCAGCTTTTTCCACTTTGGAATGACCACAGCAGATGCTGTGACAACCGCAGTTACCGTAAAAATGCCCAACACCATCCATACTTCTCCAGTTTTCCCATTCGTTGCAGTTTCCACAACCGCCTCCGAAGAGATTGTCGTAGTATCAGCTGCCACCGGCAGCCCACAACTGAAAAGCAGTGCCAGCACACAAAATATACCCATAACAGATCGTTTCATACAACGCCTCCATTTTTCCTGTTTGCAGTACTTCTGCTGACCGATATATACTGTCCTCTATTGCAAATCTATAATTTGCAATAGAACCTGGTATAAAGGTACCGCACTGCATACAACATACAGTGCGGTACCTCTGATGTCTTCCGATTGATTACGGAAGCGGTGTAATGTGATGCGACAGATAATCAGAATGAGATTCATTCTTTTGCAGCCGTACATCATTATAAACATCCATACCTGTTCCGGCAGGAATCAGCTTACCAATGATGACATTTTCCTTCAAGCCATACAATCTATCACTCTTACCACGAATTGCAGCATCCGTCAATGCCTTTGTGGTTTCCTGGAAAGAAGCCGCAGACAGGAAGCTGTCTGAACTGGAGGATGCCTTTGTAATACCTTGCAATACTGGTGTTGTTGTAACCAATTCGACATCGGTTTCTCCATTTTCCATCCGTTCCTGCAATCCTTCGTTGATGCTTTCTACCTTTCGCTTGTCAATCAGCGTACCCGGCAGCAAGTAACTGCTGCCAGATTCTTCAATCTTAACCTTCCGCAGCATCTGCCGAACGATAACTTCGATGTGTTTATCATTGATATCAACACCTTGCAAACGATAAACCTTCTGTACTTCGCTAATGATGTAATCCTGTACAGCGTGTACACCCAATA
>JAUNJC010000017.1:0-8026 GCA_030523195.1 Oscillospiraceae bacterium | reverse complement strand
GGAAGATGTTGCCCTCTGTCAAACGAGTTCCCTTTTCGATTTCTTCGCCTTCTCTAACTCGAATTTTCAGGTTATAGTGAATCGGATACGATTCTGATTCTCCAGTAATCTGATTGGTCACATAAATAGTTCTTGCTGTCTTTACCTCTTCTATATGAACCGTACCAGACAGCCGTGCCAAAATTGCAGCATTCTTCGGATGTCTGCTTTCAAACAATTCCTCGACACGTGGCAAACCTTGTGTAATATCTTCTGCGGATGCGATACCGCCTGTATGGAACGTACGCATGGTCAGCTGGGTACCCGGTTCTCCGATGGATTGTGCAGCGATAACGCCAACGGATTCCCCAACACAAACCAGATTGCCGTTGGCCAGGTTTGCACCATAACACTTTGCACAAACCCCCTGCTTTGCATGACAGGTTAGGACAGAACGAATGGAGATTCGTTCCACGCCGGCTTCTGTAATTCGCTTTGCGTCCACATCCGTCAGCATCTTGTTCTTAGAAATGATCAATTCTCCAGTTGCAGGATCCCGCAGATCTTCTGTCAAATACCGTCCGATCAGACGTTCTGCCAACGGTTCGATCAATTCATTGCCGTTGCGAATCTCATAGATTTCCAGACCTTCTGTGGTACCGCAATCCTGTTCCCGAATGATAACATCCTGTGAAACATCAACCAGACGACGTGTCAGATAACCAGAGTCAGCGGTACGCAATGCCGTATCTGCCAAACCCTTTCTGGCACCTCGAGAGGAGATAAAGTATTCCAAGATGTTCAAGCCCTCTCGGTAATTAGAACGAATCGGCATCTCAATGGTCGCACCCGATGTGTTGGCAATCAAACCACGCATACCAGCAAGCTGACGAATCTGGCTGATACTACCACGGGCACCGGAGTCCGCCATCATAAAGATCGGATTGTAACGATCCAAACCATTTTGCAGTGCCTTGGTAACGTCTTCGGTTGCACCATTCCAGATTTCAATAAACCGCTTGGACTTTTCCGCAGCGGAGATATAACCATATACATACTGTGTATTGATTTCTGCAACCTCTGCATCTGCCTCTGCAATGATATCCTTCTTTTCCTTCGGGATAATCGCATCGCAGACGGCAACAGTGATAGCTGCCTTTGTGGAATATTTAAAACCGGTTGCCTTGATTTTATCCAGCACCTCAGAAGTGGTCGTAGTACCATGAATCTTAATGCAGCGGTCGATAATCTGTCCCAATTGCTTCTTACCAACTAAGAATGCAATTTCCAGATCAAACTGATGCTTAGAATCGGTACGATCCACATAGCCTAGATTCTGTGGAATATTCTCGTTGAAAATCAGACGACCAACGGTACAATCAATGATCTGAGAAACACGTTTGTCTCCAATATCTCTGGTAATGCGTACCTTAATTTTTGCATGAATGGAAACATCTCCCTCGTTATAAGCCATGAGAGCTTCATTGACATCCCGGAAGATTTTTCCTTCTCCCTTTTCGCCGTCTTTTTCCATGGTCAGGTAGTAAGAACCCAATACCATATCCTGTGTCGGAACCGCAACCGGACGACCGTCAGACGGTTTCAACAAGTTATTGGCTGCCAACATCAGGAATCTTGCCTCTGCCTGTGCTTCCGCAGACAACGGCAGATGTACTGCCATCTGGTCTCCATCAAAGTCCGCATTGAATGCAGAGCATACCAATGGGTGCAGCTTCAAGGCACGCCCTTCTACCAGTACTGGTTCAAATGCTTGAATACCCAGACGGTGCAATGTAGGGGCACGGTTCAGCAGAACCGGATGTCCTTTGATGACATGCTCCAGCGCATCCCATACTTCCGGGGAGGCACGATCCACCATTTTTCTTGCACTTTTAATATTCGCAATGACCTTTGTATCTACCAGTCGTTTCAATACAAACGGCTTAAACAATTCCAATGCCATTTCCTTTGGCAAACCGCACTGATACATCCGCAGTTCCGGTCCTACTACGATAACAGAACGACCAGAATAGTCTACACGTTTTCCCAACAAATTCTGACGGAAACGGCCTTGTTTTCCTTTCAGCATATCTGACAGGGATTTCAGTGCCCGATTATTCGGTCCAGTAACCGGTCTGCCGTGTCTGCCGTTGTCAATCAAAGCATCCACTGCTTCTTGCAGCATCCGCTTTTCATTTCTGACAATGATGTCCGGTGCATCCAATTCCAGCATCCGCTGCAACCGGTTATTCCGGTTGATGACACGGCGATACAAATCATTCAAGTCAGAAGTGGCATACCGCCCGCCGTCCAACATAACCATCGGACGGATATCCGGCGGAATTACTGGTACAACATCCAGAATCATCCATTCCGGACGATTACCAGACTGCCGGAAGGCTTCTACAATCTCCAGCCGCTTCAGCAGCTTCAGCCGCTTCTGACCGGAATTCAAGCCAACCAATTCTTCTTTCAATTCCTTAGAAAGGGCATCCAGATCAATCTCACAAAGCAGCTTTTTAATGGCTTCTGCTCCCATAGCTGCCTCAAATTCATCACCATATTTTTCCCGAGCAGCAAGATATTCTTTTTCTGATAACAACTGCTTTTTAAACAAATCAGTATTGCCCGGCTCTAATACGATATACTTTGTAAAATAGAGAACTTCCTCTAGTCTCTTCTGAGAGATTTCCAGCATCTGTCCAATTCGGGACGGTGTACCCTTAAAATACCAGATATGAGAAACTGGTGCGGCAAGTTCGATATGCCCCATTCGTTCCCGACGCACTTTTGCCCGTGTCACTTCTACACCGCAGCGGTCACAAACTTTCCCTTTAAAGCGGATTTTTTTAAACTTTCCGCAGTGACATTCCCAGTCCTTTGTCGGGCCAAAAATCCGTTCACAGAATAAGCCATCTCGTTCTGGCTTTTGCGTCCGGTAATTGATGGTTTCCGGCCGTGTGACTGCACCGTAAGACCATTCCCGAATCCGTTCCGGTGAAGCAAGTCCAATTTTTATGGATTCAAATGTATTAAATTCCAAACCAGTACCCTCCTGCATTGTTTCACGAGATTTTCATACATGGTAATACGTTACATTTCATCATCGTCAAACGAACCATAATCATCCGGATCAGACATATCGTCATCCAGATAATCCTCCTCTTCATCGTCAAACGATGCATGATCCGCAGTCAAGTCTGCATCACTCGGCTCGTTTTCCTCTTCCGCATATCCCATTCCGGCATCATCCAGATCCTTCTGTGCCCCGTCATAGCTGCCTAAATCCATTGCATCTTCTTCGTCTGCAAAAGAAACCGGCTGCGGCGTTGCGTCATCCTCATCAAAGTTAGAACGCAAATCAATCTCATTTTGCTCTGCATCCAGCACCTTGACATCCAACCCCAATGACTGCAATTCTTTGATCAATACCTTAAAGGATTCCGGAATGCCCGGCTTCGGTACATTCTGTCCCTTTACGATTGCCTCATAGGTATTAACACGTCCAACCGTATCATCGGATTTTACGGTAAGGATTTCCTGCAAGGTATATGCTGCACCGTAAGCCTCCAGTGCCCATACTTCCATCTCACCGAACCGCTGTCCGCCAAACTGTGCCTTTCCGCCGAGCGGCTGCTGGGTCACCAAAGAGTACGGACCAACAGAACGGGCATGAATTTTTTCATCTACCAGATGGTGCAGTTTCAGATAATGCATATAGCCAACCGTAACACGGTTGTCAAACTTTTCACCAGTTCTGCCGTCATACAGCGTAAATTTCCCATCTTCACTGATTTCCAGTGCCTTTGGATTAATCACCTTATCCATCGGCTTCAATTCAAATGGATCATTCCGATGCGGTTCATTCCGAAGATTTGCCTCCCGGAAGCATTCCCGGATATCATCTTCATGTGCACCATCAAAAACGGGCGTCATAACATGCCAGCCTAAGGCTTTTGCTGCCATTCCCAGATGCACTTCCAATACCTGTCCAATATTCATACGGGACGGCACGCCCAATGGATTCAGTACAATGTCCAGCGGTGTACCATCCGGTAAGAACGGCATATCTTCTTCCGGCAAAATACGGGAAACGACACCCTTGTTTCCGTGACGGCCTGCCATCTTATCTCCGACAGAAATCTTCCGCTTCTGTGCAATATAGCAGCGAACCAACTTATTGACACCAGCAGACAACTCTTCGCAGTTTTCTCTGGTGAAAACTTTTACATCAATGATGATACCTGCTTCGCCATGCGGCACTTTCAGAGAATTGTCTCTGACTTCTCTTGCTTTTTCGCCAAAGATCGCACGCAGCAGCCGTTCTTCTGCAGTCAGTTCCGTTTCACCCTTTGGAGTAACCTTGCCGACCAGAATATCACCAGCATGTACTTCTGCACCAATGCGAATGATACCATTTTCATCCAGGTCTTTCAAAGCATCATCGCCGACATTCGGAATGTCACGGGTGATTTCTTCCGGTCCTAACTTGGTATCTCTGCATTCAATTTCATATTCTTCAATGTGTACAGAGGTAAAGACATCCTCCCGTACCAGACGCTCGTTCAACAGAACAGCATCCTCATAGTTATAGCCTTCCCATGTCATAAACCCAATCAGAGCATTTTTGCCGAGAGAGATTTCACCATCTGAAGTAGACGGACCATCTGCCAGCACCTGTCCTTTTGTGACGTGTTCACCGATATCGACAATCGGCCGCTGATTGATACAAGTTCCCTGGTTGGAACGCTTGAATTTCTCCAATTTAAACGTCAATTCCTTATGCGTTTCATCGGAAAGCAGTGTAATCAAATCCGCAGAAACAGAGGTAATCACACCATCACACGGTGCCAAAATACAAACACCGGAGTCTACCGCTGCTTTGTATTCCATACCGGTTCCAACAAACGGACGCTCTGTCTTCAAAAGCGGCACTGCCTGCCGCTGCATGTTAGAACCCATCAATGCACGGTTTGCGTCATCATTTTCCAAGAACGGAATCATAGAAGTTGCAACTGAGACAACCATCTTCGGAGAAACATCCATGAAATCAATCCGCTCCTGCTCCACTTCCAGAATCTGCTCCCGATAACGGGCAGCAACCTTGCTGTTTGCAAAGTGTCCATCTTCTGTCAGCGGTTCATTCGCCTGTGCAACGATATAATTATCTTCCATATCAGCAGTCATATAGACCACTTCATCCGTTACCACGCCTGTTGCCTTGTTCACACGGCGGTATGGTGCTTCAATGAAACCATATTCATTAATTCTCGCAAAAGTTGCTAGATAGGAAATCAAACCGATGTTCGGACCTTCCGGCGTTTCAATCGGACACATTCTGCCATAATGACTGTAGTGTACGTCACGCACCTCAAATCCGGCTCTGTCACGGGACAAACCGCCCGGTCCCAATGCAGACAAACGCCGCTTATGCGTCAGTTCTGCCAACGGATTATTCTGATCCATGAACTGAGACAGTGGAGAAGAACCGAAAAATTCCTTGATCGCAGCTGTAATCGGACGAATATTTACCAAACTTTGCGGCGTAATGACATCCATATCCTGTGCCTGTATATTCATTCGTTCCCGAATGACTCGTTCCATTCTGGTAAACCCAATCCGGAACTGATTTTGCAGCAGTTCGCCAACAGAACGGATTCTCCGGTTGCCCAGATGGTCAATGTCATCTACCGTACCAACCCCTTCACAAAGGTTCAGGAAATAGCTGATGGTTGCATAAATATCGTCCAAAATAATGTGCTTTGGTACAAGTTCATCCAAACGATTCTTGACCTGCTCCTCTACCTCTTCCGGTGCAGCACTATTTTCCAAAATATCCCGCAGCACAGCAAACGAAACCTTTTCATTGATTTCATATTTACTGATATCGAATTGTACATACGGCTGTAAGTCTACCATGCCGTTACCAATTACTTTCACTTCCCGTTCTACAAAACGGATGGCATTCTCTCCAGCCTCTGTCACATAGTATTCTTTGCATTCTACTGTCAGGAACGCTTCCTTAATACCAGCTTCCTGAATCTGTTCTGCCTGTTCATAGGTCAGCGTAGTGCCCTCGTCAAAGAGCAGTTCCCCTGTCATTTCGTTGACAACTGGACGTGACAGGGTATGTCCAGCCAAACGGCTGGCAATGCCAAGCTTTTTATTATACTTATATCGGCCAAACCGGCACAAATCATACCGCTTCGCATCAAAAAAGAGCATATTCAGGTGATTGAGAGAACTTTCCACTGTAGGCGGTTCACCCGGACGCAGCTTCTTGTACACATCCAGCAAAGCATCTTCTGTATTTTTAGTGCTATCTTTTTGCAGAATGGTCTGACGTAAGCGTTCATCTTCACCGAATTTCTCGTAAATTTCCTCATCCGAACCAATCCCGAGGGCACGGATAAAGGTAGTCAATGCAATTTTCCGGTTCTTATCAATCCGAACATAAACCACATCGTTGGAATCCATTTCATATTCCAGCCATGCACCACGGTTTGGAATGACCGTCGTTTTAAACAAATCCTTACCGGTACGATCCTTTTCAGAGGCATAATATACACCTGGAGAACGAACGAGCTGGGAGACAATGACACGTTCTGCCCCATTGATCACAAATGTACCGCTGTCGGTCATCAACGGAAAGTCTCCCATAAAGATTTCGCTTTCCTTGACTTCACCGGTTTCCTTATTCCAGAGGGTCGCCGTGACAAGCAGGGCAGCAGCATAGGTGGCATCCTGCTCCTTGCATTCTGCGATGGTATACTTCGGCTTATCATCAATCCGGTAGTCTACAAAATTCAGAACCAGATTGCCGTTGTAGTCAGTGATGGAAGAAACATCACGGAAGACCTCTTTCAGACCTTCTTCCCGAAACCAGCGATACGAATTTTTCTGTACCTCAATCAAATTCGGCATTTCCAGCACTTCGTTGATTTTTCCGAAGTTCATTCTGACATTTTTTCCACACTGCTTTGGCGTTACATTCACCATAGGCGAAAAAACCTCCTTCGTTATAATCGAAAAAATTAGCACCTGCAAGCAGAAAAGGAAAAATCATTCTGTATTTTTACATTTTCTCTTGACAGGCGGAAAAGGATGTGGTATACTAATATATTTTACGCATGTCACCCTCGTGACACTACGATACATTTTACTATTATAAAATAAACAAAAAAAAATGTCAAGCCCATCCTTTTAAAATTTACGCATTATTTAAAATTTAATCCGATTTTAGACATATTTTGAAAATCTTCCCTACATGCTCCCCTTTTCTTTTCCATTTCAAACCGATTCCGCACCATATCCATTTCTCCAAGAAATTGCAACAAAATATTACATTTTCCATTTTCATTGTATTTACTTTTTTGCTGTGACATGGTATACTGAAAAAGAAACAAAAAACAGGAGGAACAAACCGTGTTTGCAAAAATCAAAAGTCTCGGACTGTTCGGCTTAAATGCCTTTCCAGTGGATGTAGAGGTGGATATCAGCAAAGGCATGCCGCATTTTGATATCGTGGGACTGCCGGATATTGCGGTCAAAGAAAGCCGAGAGCGAATCCGTGCCGCACTCTATTCGATTGCCGTCACACTCCCGCCAAAACATATTGTGGTCAACTTGGCACCAGCTGACGTGAAAAAAAGCGGTACCATGCACGACCTTGCCATTTTGGTTGGGGTTCTCAAAAGCATGGGACACCTCTCTGCCTCCATGAACGGTAAATTTTTTATTGGAGAAGTCTCCCTAAGCGGAGAAGTCCGCAGCGTCAACGGTGTTTTGCCGATGACCATTCTTGCGCGAAATCTAGGCGTAGAAGAATTATATGTACCGGCAGACAACGCCGCCGAAGCTGCAACCATTCAAGATGTCAAAGTCTTCGGTATCCACAACATTGGAGAACTGCTTGACCATTTAGAAGGCGACATTCCGCTCCTGCCTGCACAGCCGACAGACTTTGCCGCAGATGATTGCTTAGATAATTTACTGGACTTTTCTGATGTCAAAGGACAGCAGCATGTCAAGCGGGCACTGGAAATTG
>JAUNJC010000130.1 GCA_030523195.1 Oscillospiraceae bacterium | reverse complement strand
ATCATATTCTTTTATAATTTCATATTTCATCATATTTTTATTTTATCACTTCTTCTTTATTTTCGCAAGAGGTCTATTATCCTACCATCACGGACATTCATAATATGAAATTACGCTATCCTGTAAATAGGTTCCAATACAAATACTATTATCATAGATGTCTACACTGCTGCCTATCATCAAATCAGGACAGCTGAACAAAAAACTAGTTGCATTCTTATGTGTCACAAAATTAATCTTTTCCATACCATCTATACAAAATGCAACTGTATGTTCCTTTGGAATACCCTGCAATACTTGCAGCTGCATCACTGACTGCACCGCATTCGGTCGTGTATTATTTTTTCCACATGCCAACACTGTTCCGCCTTCTATAGAAAGCATGCCAGTATCAGAAATGAAACCACCTCGCTCTGCATCCACCTTTTTTCCACCACTTGCAACTATATGTCCGCCTGTAATCGTAATCCAATCCTTACAGCGAATCCCTGTATTATTTCCGATTGCAGTAATCGTACCGCCAGAAATCAGAATGCTCTGATGTGCAAAAATAGCTGTTTTTTCTGCTGTAACAGAAAGTATACCATTCTCTATTTCCAAATCATTGTTACAAGCAATTCCATGTTCATTATCACAAAATACTTCCAAAGAACCATTTCCTTTTATTGTTAAATCATCTCGACTATAAATCGCAGCATCATTCTCAGCATCTGTTCCATATGTTGTCAAATAATTATTGGTGCCATCTACTGCCGTCAAAGTCACTTTATCTGCATTTTGCACTTGAATCGCTGGCATACCCTGTGATTGAATGGATACCCCTTCCAACCGCAACTTTACCTTGTCTTCTTCTCCAGCCTGCACACAAATACTGCCATTCCACTCCCCGCTAATATGATAAATTCCTGCCGCTTGAATGAAAATCATGCTGTCAGAAACGACAATTCCCTCTCCCTGCACAAAACCATCACTGAGAGAAATAGATTTCTCCGCATTCTCAGGCAATGTTGGTTCTGTCACAATGGGTAACTCTGTCGTCATAGGCGTGCTGTGTACTTGCACATTTGTTTTCTCTGTTGTAGTTGACAAAACCGTTTGACCAGAAGAATTCTGTTTAGTGATAACACCTGATGTCTGCACAGCTTTCCTTGTGGCAGCCTTTGCTGTATTGGTATTTTGCACAGCTGTTTGCACTTTTTTCTCCGTAGTTATTTTTGGTGCTTTCGTTGTTTTCACTGTTGTCGTTTTCACAGAAATAAAATCGGTTGTTTTGCCAGTTTCCATCTCACTGGTACAAACATTCTGTTCTGTCTGTTCTGTTTTCACTGGAAGGGTTCCATCTGCACCAAATTCAAAAGAAGTTGTCCCAATATGCAATCGATTTTCATTTTCATTTTTCTCCCTGCATCCCATACAGCTACAAATTAAAAACGCTGCCGTGAGCACTGCAATATTCTTTTTTACTTTCATAAGAAAATTCCCCCTAACAAAAAAACTTGTGTTCATGGCATTGCTTTTCCTTATAAAGCAATGCCATGAAACGCAAGCTCCTATTATTCTATCAAATTAGTTCGTCTCATACACCTTATCATCATAGCGGAACAATGTCAGAATGACTGTCAAATTTCCATTCATGGTACGAATTTCATCAATAAATTGCTTCTGATCCACATTATTCTTCATCTCAATACTATAAATCAACTCAAACAGCGAACCAAAATTTGTTGTCTTTACTCGACGCAATTTCCAGCTTGTTGTATTCTTATTCAAGACTTCATCAAACAAACCAGTATAATTCATATCCTCTGGAATCGTGATCTTCAAAGTCATACTACTGGTCTTGCATTTCCCATAACCACAAAATTCCACCAACAACAGCACCGCTGCCACAATAATGTAAAAGAGAAAGATCAACCAGACATGCCCTGCTCCCTCAATGCCGCAGATGACACCCGATGCCATTGCAAAGAAAACATAAGTAATATCTTTGGGATCACCCGGAATAGTACGATACCGACAAAGTGTAAAAACACCCGCAAGACTTAATGCGCTTGCCATAGAGTTAATCATACTTAGCACAATCGCAACAATTGGCGGCAAAATTAAAAGTGTCATCACATAACTCTGAGAATAGCCGCTCTTCCGATGTGTAATGATGTACAGCAAACTAATGAGAAATCCCACCAGCACACCAAGCAAAAGAATGATCAAAATACTTTTTGCATCCGGCGTTGCAGTTGTTACATTATTCACCAATGCTGCTGCATTAGCATCCGCATTAACTGCCGCAACCGACATTCCTATTCGTGATAATAATTCATTAAACATAAGATAAATTCCTCTTTTCTTCCTCTTTATTTCCCGCCATTGTATAAAGGCGATAGGCTGTTCCATATTTGGAAAAGCTTACTTTATAAATTCGCAATGCTGCAAGCTGTTGTGCCAACCACATCGGCATTGCTCCACTGATTTTGACTTCCATCAAATGGCTTGTCTCCGGTATAAGCAAAGTACCATAATCTCCGCTGCCAAGATTTAAATTAGTACGCCGCTGTGTCAGCTGCCGATCAAACGTCAAACGAAAATTCTTGTCTGTTTTTCCAAAAAAAGCAGCTCTCTGATAACTAATGTATTGCTTGGGAACTAGTGGATATCGACTGCAAAAATAATCCAGTTCATCCAGCACCACACGACGAATATACTTTCCGTTACTAGATGGCTGCATACCTTTCTGCATATAGGCTTCTGCCTCTTCCAACGTCAATGTAATCCGCCGTTTATTTACAATTCCACCGATTTTCTTTTTAATTTCCAGAAAAACTAAATCATCTTCTTTCGCAGGTGACATATAACTTCGCAATCGAATTTTTTCTTTATAATATGGTTTAGAAAGGGATGTACGAATCAAATAATCATCTGGTGTATCATAGTAAATATTATAGATTCCATAATCTTTTCCGCCAACACAGAAGGGATCTGGATTCATATACTGTTCCAATTCTGGAAGTAACTTATGATACTGCTCATCCGTCAATAAAAATTTAATTTCTTCTCGTTGGAAAATTTCAATTGCCATCCTATTCACCCCCAATCTTCTCTACAAATATTGTAGCATTCTTTTTGTTCATTATATTGAATGCAGCTTGAAATAATCTTAAATTTTTCTACACTTTACATAAACCTCAAAAAAATCTCCCACTTCTCACATAAAATTCATGAAAAAAACTGTTGCTATTTGTTCCGCAATTCGCTATAATAGAAAATTGAAAGCCAAATGGTTTTCTATTACATACTGTCCGCCGTTGCAGCTACAGCATAACTAGATTGACAAGCTGCCAAGCAGCCAAAAGTCGTTTTACGACTTTTAGAGCGGACGGATCAACGCAGCACGATGCGGCACACAGTGCCATTCGTCGTCTATGACGGCGAATATAAATCCATATTACATGATTTGCATTCGTGCAGATATAAAATAAAATCAATAAAAAGGAGTCAAATGCAAAATGGCAGAATTAAAGTATGAAATTGTAGAACACCTTGGTGTCATCTCAGAAAATGCAAGAGGTTGGAAAAAAGAACTAAATCTAATCAGCTGGAATGACAGAGAACCAAAATATGACATTCGGGACTGGGCACCAGAACACGCAAAGATGGGAAAAGGCATTACGCTTTCTGCTGACGAGGCTGTAGAATTGAAGAACCTGCTGGCAAACATCGACTTTGATTCCTTTGAATAAAAAAGGAGCGTAACAATGTACTATATTCTTGCCTCTGCTTCCCCTCGCCGACAGGAACTATTTCATAAAATTACAGATCATTTCACTGTCCAGCCGGCAGAAGTAGAAGAAATCATTCCGCCAGAGATTCTGCCGGAAGATGTCGCTGCCTATCTCTCGCATATCAAGGCAGAAGCCGTTTCCAAAAACAATCCTAACGCCATTGTCATCGGTTGTGATACCATTGTCCTATTGGAAGATCAAGTGCTCGGCAAGCCACATTCTACAGAAGAGGCAAAAGCCATGCTGCAAGCCCTCTCTGGCAAAACCCATCAGGTCATTACGGGAACGACCGTCACAGACGGCAGCCGTACTGTGACCTTTTCTTCTGAAACAGCTGTGACATTTTATCCACTGTCTGAAGCAGAAATGGATGCCTATGTTGCAACAGGAGAACCATTTGATAAAGCGGGAGCTTATGGCATTCAAGGAAAGGGTTCTCTGCTCATCCATAGCATACAAGGCGACTATTTTACCGTGATGGGACTGCCGGTTGCCAGATTGTCAAGGGTTTTGCGGCAATTTACGGAAAATTTTGAAAAGGAGACAGCAACACCTCATGAATAAAAAAGACCTGCGAGAACTACGGAAAAATTTCTCTGAAGCAAGCGACCTCTTTACCATGAATCATGTTGTAACAGCGTTTGTAGACGCTGAAAAAAACATTCGCTGTCAGAACAGCCGTGCCTATCACGATATTCCAGAAGAGGAAACAGACTGTTATTGGAACACGCTAAAGCGAGTACTCTCTGGCACACTTGGAAAGGGATTACTGGAATATGCATTCCCCAATGAAGCATATGAAGAAGGGGCACCGCAATTTTTACTCCATCAAGCACTGAGCAGCAAACTGAAAGAAGAAAGTACAGTGGCACTTCTGCTAGATCAGATTGCAAAACAGATGGCATATGTCTCCACATATGCCATCCTGTTGGCACACTGCACTTATACGGTTTTTAATAAAACAAAAAGCGATGATATCAATCCCTATGATAGTCTGGACTATTCGTTCCTAGTGGCTGCCGTTTGCCCGGTAGAACTTCGCATTGATGGTCTGATTTATAATGAGGTACAAAATGAAATTACCCGAAAAGAAGACTATGACCGCATTGTATCAGAAGTACCATCAGACGGCTTTCTTTATCCAACCTTCACAGGAAGAGGTCCAGATATCAATCATGTACTGTATTACGCACGCAAACCAAAAGAAATCAATGTCAGCTTAATTGAACAAGTACTTGGCTGCACGTTTACTTGCACCGCACAAGAAGAAAAAGAACAGTTCCAAACCATGATGCAGGAAATTGTTGGTGAAGAACTGAGCTATGAAACGATTACTGCTGTCAACCAGCGAATTCAGGATATTGCAGAAGAAACCCAACTGGATGTGGATATTCCTATCATTGATGACATTCAAATGCGGGATATTTTGCTGGATTCCGGCGTAAGTCAGGAAAAAGCAGAAGAAATGCAGAACGTCTATCGGGAAAAAGTACAGAATCATCCACTCTCTGCCTGCAATCTAGCAGAGAAGAAAACAGTGATTACTGCCCCTGGTATTACAGTACAAATAAAAAAAGATGCTACCAGCAGCGTCCACACGCAAAATATTGACGGACATCGTTAT